>NZ_JBCFBO010000001.1:697868-997868 GCF_038562635.1 Methanobacterium sp.
TTATTTAAAAGATTATAAAACTACTTTTTAATATTAAATCATAGAATAAGTAAATCTACTTAATTTTTTTATAAAAATTATATCAAAAATCTTTTATTTAATTAAACTAATTCAATTAATTATTAAAAGCATTAACACTCATGTCCATGATCTTGTGCGTAAATCGCGTGTTGTATTAAATTGTAATGCTGGTTGGATTAAAGTAAATCTTGTTTGAATTTTTTAATTATATTAATTATAATTCCCCTAACTTTAAATTAACATTTTGAATTTCACATCAGCATGAACGTAATAAAAATAAATTGCATTTTAAAACTTAAAAATAAAGAGGAAGTTATTTTCTAACTTCCTAATAAATAGAATTAGTGATACTGCACTAATTCAACGTCTTTTTCGTCCTTTTTGACTTTTTTCATAGCTTTTTTGAAGTATTTCATTTTAATATCTTCAGATTCCATATCATGCCTGAGTGTCAGCATGGCCGCTTCACGGCATACTGCTTCTATATCAGCACCGACATATCCTGCTGTATTTTTAGCTAGATACTTCAAGTCCACATCTCCTGCAATTGGCATATCCTGGGTATGGACCTTGAATATTGCAAGTCTTGTTTCTTCATCTGGTTCATCAACTTTAACATGCCTGTCGAATCTTCCAGGTCTAAGTAAAGCTGGATCCATTATATCTATCCTGTTTGTAGCTGCGATAATTGCAACATCCTGCAGTTCTTCCATTCCGTCAATTTCGGTTAGAAGCTGATTTACAACTCTTTGAGTAACTCCAGAATCGGTACTTCCTCCACTTCTTGTGGATGCAATGGAATCTATTTCATCGAAGAATATTACAGTAGGAGCTGTTTGCCTTGCCCTTCTGAAAACTTCCCTTACACCTTTTTCAGATTCACCAACCCATTTTGACAGAAGTTCAGGACCTTTTATTGCGATGAAGTTGGAATCACTTTCATTTGCAACAGCCTTTGCAAGTAAGGTCTTACCAGTTCCAGGAGGTCCGTAGATAAGGACACCTTTAGGTGGTCTGACTCCAAATTTTTCGAATTTCTCAGGATATTTAAGCGGCCATTCTACAGCTTCTTGTAATTCCTGTTTTGCCTTTTCAAGGCCACCTATATCGTCCCATTTGATATCAGGGACCTGTACAAGGACTTCACGAAGTGCTGATGGTTGAATTTCTTTTAAAGCTGCTTTAAAGTCAGCTTCTTTGACGATCATTTTCTGAAGAACTTCTTTTGGAATTTCCTCATCTGCTTTTATTTCTGGAAGAATCCTTCTTAAAACTCTCATTGCAGATTCTTTAGCAAGAGATTCAAGGTCTGCACCTACAAATCCATGTGTAACTTCTGCAATTTTTTCCAAGTCAACATCTTCATCTAAAGGCATTCCTCTTGTGTGTATTTGAAGTACTTCCAGCCTTCCATCTTTGTCAGGGACTCCTATTTCAATTTCCCTGTCGAATCTTCCAGGCCTTCTGAGTGCTTGGTCAATGGAGTCTACTCTGTTGGTTGCACCAATTACAACAACCTGTCCTCGGGATTTAAGGCCATCCATGAGGGTTAAAAGCTGTGCTACTGTCCTGCGCTCAACTTCGCCTGTAACTTCCTCACGTTTTGGTGCAATTGCATCGAGTTCATCTATAAACACTATAGATGGGGAATTTTCTTCAGCTTCTTCAAATATTTCTCTGAGCCTTTCTTCAGAGCCGCCTACATATTTGCTCATGATCTCAGGCCCGTTAATGGTTATGAAATGGGCATCGCTTTCGTTTGCAACTGCCTTTGCAAGTAAAGTTTTACCAGTTCCAGGCGGGCCGTGCATTAATACACCTTTAGGAGGCGATATTCCAAGTCTTTCAAAGAGTTCTGGCCTTTTAAGTGGGATCTCTATCATTTCCCTTACTTTCTTAACTTCATCTTTAAGGCCGCCTATATCTTCATAGGTCACATCTACAATGTTTTTAACTCCTTCAAGCTTGGAGACATCTACAGGGTTTGGTTGAATTTCAACATCAGTCATTTGGGTGACTTTAACTACACCCTTAGGTTTTGTTGAGACTACTGCAAGTTTTATTTCCCCCATAGGAGACATGTTCATCCCTACGTCCCTGAAGAACTCATCAAATAGACTTCCTCTCATAGCTGTTGCGGGTTGTCTAAAACCAGATATTATTATATCTCCTTTAGTTAAAACTCTTCCTGCAAATGCAGCCCTTACATCTCCTTTGACCATTATTTGCTGGTCTACAGGTGCTAAGACTACTTTTTCAGCATCATTTGTATCTGCACGTGTTACTGTTATTTCTTCACCGATTGAAGCGCCTACATTTTTCCTTATGTATCCATCAATCCTTATTATGCCTAAGCCAATGTCTGATTGAGATGATGCTGCTGTTGCTGCTGTTATTTTCTTTCCTTCAATTTCCACTATGTCCCCATCTATGAGACCTAATTCCTGCATACATGCTGGGTCAATTCTTGCAATTGATCTACCAACGTCAGACTGTGAAATTGCTTCTGCAACTTTTAGTTTCATTTCTTTATCAGCCATATTTTACCTCTTTTTATTTGATAATATTGATTTTATTTAATTAGAATTAATTTTAACTATGAATTACATTTTAGTTAACATTAGTTACTATAATAGGTTGTCAATTATAGTATATAAATGTTTTGGTTTTAAGCATCATATGTGCATTCTTTTTAACAATAAACACCATATATTATATTGTTAATAATAATATATGTAATTTAATTAACTTCTTTAAAAATTGTAGCCCATTGCTTCAATTTAAACATAAAATAAAAATTTAAATCGATATTTTATAATATTAATTTATAAATACGTCTAAACTTGACTATATCCATAATTTGTGCATTATTAGAACATATAAACAAATTTTAAAGGTAATATTGTGGATAAAATAGTTATAAATGCAGATGAAGCAAAAAAGAAGTCCCTTGAAGAATTATTAAAAAAAATATCTTCAAACAAGAAAGGTCTATCATCATCTCAAGCCCGACAAAGACTTCAAAAGTATGGACCTAATGAAATTTCAGAAAAAAAAGTTAACCCCCTAATTAAATTCCTTAAATATTTCTGGGGGCCAATGCCATGGCTTATAGAAGTGGCAATTATCTTATCTGCCGTGATTCAGCACTGGGCAGATTTAGGAATAATATCCGCATTATTGGCATTAAATGCCATTATAGGCTTCTGGCAGGAGCATAAAGCAAGCAATGCTATAGAATTACTTAAAGAAAAACTTGCACTAAAAGCAAGGGTACTGCGTGATGATAAGTGGCAGGAAGTATCAGCAAAAGAACTTGTTCCTGGAGATATAATTCATATAGGCTCAGGAGATATCATTCCAGCTGATGCGAAGATAATGGACAATATTTCAGCCGATGAATCTGCCTTAACTGGAGAATCACTTCCAGTGGATAAAAAGGCTTCAGATATTGCTTATTCAGGATCAATAATAAATCAAGGCGAAACAAATGCTCTTGTAACTTCAACTGGAATGAACACTTATTTTGGAAAAACTGCCCAACTGGTAGAAAAAGCTGAAACCAGAAGTTTCCTTCAAAAAACTGTTATAAAAATTGGGGATTATTTAATTATACTGGCTGCGATTATGGTAGCAATCATTTTTATAGCTTCATTGTTCCGGCATCAAAGTCTTTTTGATACACTGCAGTTTGCACTCGTCCTCGTGGTTGCATCAATACCTGTAGCTTTACCTGCAGTACTTTCTGTTACAATGGCTGTCGGTGCGGTAGCTCTGGCAAAAAAAGAAGCAATAGTAAGCAAACTGGTAGCTATTGAAGAAATGGCGGGCGTGGATGTATTATGTGCCGATAAAACAGGCACAATTACCAAAAATGAATTAAAACTTGGAGAAATAAAACCATTTGATGGATTTAAAGAAGATGATGTGCTTTTATATGGTAAACTAGCATCGCCAAAAGACAGTAATGATCCAATAGATGTTGCAGTATTATCCAAAGCACGAGAAAAATCTATCAAAATAAAAGGATATAAAATAACTAAATTCAAGCCATTTAATCCAGTTTCAAAGCGCACTGAAGCTTCAATAGCCAGTGAAAGTAAACATTTTAAAGTTTCCAAAGGTGCAACTCAAGTCATATTATCTCTTACAGGTGAAGATAAAAAAATCGCAGATAAAATGAATGAATATGTAGATAAATTCGCTGAAAAAGGATATCGTACACTTGGAGTTGCAATAACCGATAAATCAGGAAAATGGCAGTATGCAGGTCTTTTTGGGCTCTACGATCCTCCACGTGACGATTCAGCAGAAACCATAAAAACAGCTGAATCAATGGGAGTAGATGTAAAAATGGTGACCGGAGACCATATTGCAATTGCAAAAGAGATCTCTAAAGAGGTTAATCTTGGAACTAACATCATTATTCCCAAAGACTTTGTCGATGAAACAGATAGAAAAGCAGAGAAAATTGTTGAGGAAACAGACGGGTTTGCAGAGGTTTTCCCAGAACATAAATATCATATAGTTGAGTTACTTCAGGATAAAGGACATATTGTAGGTATGACTGGAGATGGTGTTAATGACTCTCCTGCACTTAAAAAAGCTAATGTTGGAATTGCAGTAGCAGGAGCAACAGATGCTGCGAAATCAGCTGCTTCAATTGTCCTTACCCAACCTGGAATTTCTGTAATAATAGATTCCATAAAACAAAGCCGTAAAATTTTCCAGAGGATGAACAACTATTCTATTTACAGGATAACAGAAACCATAAGAGTTTTATTTTTCATTACATTATCCATCATCATATTCCAGTTTTACCCAATTACAGCTTTGATGATAGTTTTACTAGCACTGCTAAATGATGCGCCAATTATGACAATCGCTTACGATAATGTAAAATATTCAAATGAGCCAGAAAAATGGGATTTAAGAATTATATTAGGCATAGCTACTTTTCTTGGAGTTTTAGGAGTTATAGAATCATTTTTTGTCCTTTATCTTGGAATTAACATATTAAAATTATCTCTTCCAGTTCTTCAATCTTTTATTTATCTTAAACTCTCGGTTGCAGGTCATTTAACTGTTTTTATGGCCAGAACAAAGGGCCACTTCTGGGAGATCAAACCTGCACTGCCACTATTTATAGCCATTATAGGTACACAAACAATAGCCACCTTAATTACAGTTTATGGAATACTGCTGCCAGCCATGGGCTGGTTTTTAGCAGGTATTATCTGGGCAGAGGCTTTAACTGCATTTTTCATAATTGATGCCATAAAAGTTCGCTTCTACAAGCTTCTGAGCCGAGAAGGAGTCGATGTATATAAATAGGCCTATGTGTGAATAAAAATAGATATTTGTCAATATAAAAAGAAAAATAAAATAATTAATCTTAATGTTATATTTAATCTCATTGAACGATGATGGTTCCAGTTATTGTAGGATTTAATGCATCATGATAACCATAAATACCAGTTTTAGCGAAGAAGAAGTTATAACTATCGCCAGGATTTAATGTATTACTCTGGAATGCTCCATTGTCACTCGATATCTGGTGTTGCACATTATCATTATTTATCCATTGGATATTAGTACCCGATTTAATTGTAATTTGGTTGGGATTAAATGTCATGTTCTGGATAGAAATTGTTGTTGCAGCAGAAGTCGTATTTGCACTGTTATTTCCCATACTTTGATTGGTTGAATTGTTCATACCGGTTTGTACATTGCGATTGGAACTTTGCGCATAATAAAGATATACACCGGCTGCGATTATAATGATTATAATTATAATCAATGCCAGAAGCCCTTTATTTGTTCTTCCATACACTCTTATCATACCTTTTTAATATTTCTCAAATATACTTTATTAATTATGTCGCTATTGTTATTAAAATGTACTGATTTAAAGCCCATTTGTACAGATATCAAACAATTTAATGAAAAAATGAATATACCCATTTAATTTTATTCCATTAATTTAATTCAATAAAATAAATATTATTCGCTCTAATTTAAGTTAAATTACTAAATAATAAAAAATTAACAGTTGATTCTAATATATTATGAAATTAGGCGAATATTTCATTTCAATAATATGTAATATCACTGCTTTTGAACTATAAATTGAGCATTAATAATTAAAATTCCCTGATAGAAAATAATAATAATATTTAGATTTATAATATTAATAGCCTAAAAAGCCACAATTATCTTAATTCAAACATTGCAAAAAGGTGATAATATGAAAATTTCTGACGAATTAAAAGGAAAAGAAGTTGTGGATGATTCTGGAAATAGAATTGGAAAGATAAGCGACGTAAAACGGAACCCTGAATCTGACAAAGTTGAATCTCTGGTAATTACTGAAGGAGGAGATGCAACCAAAATGGGACTAGGGGATAAAAAAGTGGTATCATACACTAATGTTGACTCCGTGGGAGACAAAATAGTTTTAAGAGGATCTCTTTCCAGATAGCGTATTTAAAGAAGTTAAGTCCTTATATTGTAATACAGCCTAAATAACAGAAGGTGATTAAAAATGGATGATAGAGGGCAATATTCTATATTATACTGGCTAATAGTTATAATAGTCATTATAATAATACTCAGACTACTTGGAGTCTGGTAATTAATAAATTGAGTGTAAATCATAAAACTAAGCCAGCCAACTATTTTACCATTATCCAACTAATTTAACCGCTAACTTATGAACCTTAAATTACTCATCATTTCTTTTTTTTACCACAGGTATGATCTAAACTCATATAAATTTCCCACTTAATGGTTTATGATGCGGTATGAGTTTAAGATTTCTAACCAGTTATCCTGTGAACTGATATCTGGTTAAAAAAGGAATAAATGAATCCATATAATGTATAAATAACTGGAAGTATTGTTTATGACTTCAGAATTACAGATAGTTTTACTGGCATTAATTGTAGCACTGGTTTTCGTATTTGTCCACTTGAGTTCACCCAAAATTTACGGGTTTTCAAAACGTTATAAAAAGAAAATACTATCTTTTTCTGGAGGAGTAGCTTCTGCATATGTATTTTTAGATTTATTACCCCTAATTGAAAATGCAGACCCACATCTCCATGCTATTCTTGGCAGCAGCCCATTAATAACAATATTTTTGGAAAAGGCAATTTTTGGAGTGGCATTTATTGGATTTTTAGTGTTCTTTGTACTGGAATATCTTGCATTAAAATCAAGGGGTTACAAAGCCCAGCAAACAACCAAATCATTAAAAGAAACAAATGCTTCTAGAAACGTGTTTTTTCTCCATATAATTTTAACTGCAGTTGTGAGCCTGATAATATGTTATTCCCTAAGATTTGAGATTTTAACAACCGGCTGGGGGATTGTAATTTATACAATAGCGCTTTCACTCCACTTTTTTATTTCAGACAGGTCTATGGAAGAACACTATGGTACACTTTACGTAAAATACGGGCGTTATTTACTGGCACTGATGCCAATATTGGGATGGTCTTTATCAATATTATTTCCAGAACGGACATCAGAGGCTTATGTACTGCTAGCATTTATTGCAGGTGCAGTTTTATTTAATGTAATTAAAGATGAAGTACCCAACTCAGGAACAGGTAAACCTCTATCCTTTTTTACAGGAGCTTTATTATATTCTGGGCTTATTTTAATTTTACCGTGGATCCACTAGAAATCCATTAAATTATTTTAAAAAAAAAGAAATTATTAAATAAAATTACATTCCTCTTCTTTCTTCACCCCATGCCTTAGCTACGTCTGTAGGCGACTTGAATTTGTCTTCAGGTAAATTTTCTATAGCCTGTAGAACATTTTGACTTGCATTATTCTTTTTTGCCTGTTGAACTAGATCCTGTTTATTTGCCGGGAAACTAATGCCTTTTAAGGACTTCTCTATCTCAGAAGTTATTCCTCCACGACGGGTTCCAACACTGCGTGTGGTCTGTTCACCTCTTTTTTCTTCACCCCACGCTTTGGCTATATCTATTGGAGAGTTAAACCGATCTTCAGGTAAATTCTGTATATCTTTTATAACTTCACGACTTGCATGGTTGCTTTTTGCCTGTTGAACTAGATCCTGTTTATTTGCTGGAAAACTAATACCTTTTAAAGACTTCTCTATCTCAGAAGTTATTCCACCACGGCGAGTTCCACCACGACGTGCCATGTTATCACCTCTCTTTCAATTTGTTATCTAGTTGACAAGATAACTGCTAAATTACATAATTTACAGTATAAACCAGAATTTCGCACAGATACTTTTAAAAATTCACTTTTCATGTTTGGGTTACACTTTTGAAGTTCATACTTAAAAAATATTATTTTTTTAGAAATAATTAATACTAATTAAAATCAAACTAATACTGGTCAAAACTTAAAAAATGAGGTTAGTATTTGTCATATAAAAATAAAGGAGATTTACCAGCACAGGTAAAGGAAAATTTACCAGAACATGCCAAAGAAATTTATTTGAAAGTATTTAACAATGCTTGGGATCAGTATAAAGAATCAAAAGAACGCAGAGGGAACGAATCAAGAGAGCAAACTTCCCATAAAGTTGCATGGTCTGCAGTAAAAAATGAATACAAGAAAGGTAGCTCTGGAAAATGGGAGAAAAAATAGAACATCCCTAAAATCATATTTTTTAAAGATAGTACTATTGGCTCAATTAGTTAAACTATCATGAGAAGTAAACTAACAAGATTAAATATCCATACCCTTGAGAATCCTAAAATTTTTTAAATGTATTCAAAACCATTCAAGGAATAATTAAAATGAGTAAAAAAGGACCTTTAGGACTATTATCTGTAATTTCAATCGGTATCGGCGGGATGGTAGGAGGAGGTATCTTTGCAGTTTTAGGATTTGCCGTGCAGCTTGCAGGGGGCGGAACCTATATTGCATTTGCATTAGCAGGTATTGTAGCTTTACTTACGTCTTATTCCTACGCAAAATTATCTGTAACCTACCCAAGTCAAGGTGGAACTGTTGAATTTCTTGATCAAGCTTTTGGTCCAGGATTAACCACAGGAGGGCTGAATGTACTTCTTTTTTTAAGTTATATCGTAATGCTTTCACTTTATTCTTTTGCCTTCGGTAGCTACCTATCAAGCTTTTTCCCAGCAGAATCACAGATGTTATGGCGACACATCGGTACCACCGGAATCATAATTTTAATGACCGCGCTAAACATTATAGGGGCAAAGGCCGTCGGGAAGGCAGAAGAATGGATCGTTGGGATCAAAATTTCTATTTTGCTGCTTTTTGTACTAACTGGAATATGGAGCGTAAATACTGGCCAATTACAACCATCCACATGGGCCCCCTTTATTTCACTCGTTGCAGGTGGAATGATTATTTTTGTAGCTTATGAAGGGTTTGAACTCATAGCAAATGCTGCAGAAGACGTAAAAGATCCGTCAAAAACATTACCACGAGCTTATTATTCTGCGGTGATATTTGTAGTGGCATTATATATTCTTATATCAATTGTAACTGTCGGGAATTTACCAGTAAACCAGATTATAGCTGCAAAAGATTATGCCCTCGCAGCGGCGGCACAGCCATTTCTGGGAGTCATTGGATTTACACTTGTAGCAATCGCCGCCCTTCTTTCAACAGGTTCAGCCATTAACGCTACTCTTTATGGAAATGCAAGAGTCAGTTATATCATCGCTAAAGAAGGAGAGTTACCTGTTGAACTAGAAAATAAAATCTGGAACCGCCCTATTGGCGGATTGCTACTTACATCTGCGATTACTTTAGTAATAGCCAATATTTTTGACATATCCAATATTGCCACAATGGGGAGTGGAGGTTTCTTAATTATTTTCGCAGCAGTAAACTTATCTAACCTGAAGGTACATGCAAAGACTTCAAGTAACAAATATCTTCCCATTTTAGGTGCTACAACATGCTTATTTGCATTGGCTGCACTGGTATGGCAAACTGCACTTACATCCCCATTTAATATTTTAATACTTGCAGTACTGGTAGTATCAGCCTTTGTTATTGAAATAATATACAGCAGATTTACAGGAAAACATGTTAAGCCTGTAGTAAAGCCTACTAAAAAAATGAAAGACATTAAAAAAGCTGAATCAAAAATGGAATCTGAAGTCCGTGAAAAATAAGTATTTTAAACCATTATAACGCTTTAATAAATTTGTATCGTCCCATAATATTGAATTATAGAAAATAGGTTTAATTTAAATTAATTTTAAAAAAATAAGAAGATGAAAACATGATAGAAAAAATGAGTGAAAGTGAAGGTAAAATATTGGGCTTTAAGGCAGTAGGCACTGTTACTAAATCAGATTATAAAGTGCTGGTGCCAGAGGTTCAAACACTTATAGAAAAAGAAGGGTCAATCTCTATGCTCCTGGATTTGAGACAATTCAAATGGGAAGATATAGGTGCATGGATGGCTGATATGAACTTTGGCCGTACCTACCACGATAAAATAGATAAAATGGCTATCGTAGGAGATAAAACCTGGGAAAAATGGATGACAGCACTTGCAGAACCTTTTTATTCCAAAAAAGCACGATTTTTTTATTCAGAAGACATAGATTCTGCATGGAAATGGTTAAAAGAATAAATTCCAGTTTTATACTGCAAAAATATATCATCCCAGCAATAAAACACCGAATATTCCACGATAAATAAGAATTAAAACTACAAATATAGAAAGTAAGGAAGTCCATAATAATAGAGCAATATTTGTCATTTTTTTAGCCCGGTTTATCCTTTCAGGATATATGGGCCTAATTTTTTGAGCCTTAAATGTTATGATACCTGCCAGATTAACACAGACCAGGTTTATAAAAAACAGCAAAAATGCACCTAATGCCAGCGAAAATTGTCCAGAACCGAATAACAATCCACATGTTACAAGTGGCGGGAGCAGTGCCACTGCCACCATTACCCCAATTAAAGTGGTACTGAAACCTGCAGTAAATGCTAATGCCCCTGCAATACCTGATGCAAAAGCAAGGGTTATACTCCCCAAATTAGTTTTAGCCCTCAAAGCGATTTCTGGAACACTTGGATTAACAGTAAAAATTAATCCCAAAACCGAAGATAAAATAAACACTAAAAAAAGCCCAAAATAATTAGTTTTAATTGATTCTACTGCTAATTTTGTATCTCCCAATATAGTTGCAAGTGATAAAGCCATATTTGGCCCTAAAAATGGTGCAATTACCATGGCCCCAATTATAACTGCAACGTTACTATTTAAAACGCCGATAGTTGCCACGATAGATGATAAAATCACCATAAGCATGTAAACCTTGGATAACCTGGCAAGATCAGATATATTTGAATATATTTCATGGCGGCTAAGCCTATCTACAAGTTCTCGCGGGTCAAGACGGTCTGTTAATTCTTCAATGGTACTATCACTTTCGTCCGGAGGCCCTTCTTGTTTTGACACTGCCTTTTCAATAGGTTCAGGTACTGGAAGTGAAGCTTCTACCGGGACTAAACTTATTCTAAAACCTTCTAAATCTGAAAATCGTTTTTGTAAAAGGTTAATTAAAGATTCTGTCTTTTCACGCCTTATAATTACATTAATAACTATCTGTTCACCTGAAGACTGAACATCCCAGTAATTAAGCACATCATATCTCTTTAATATATTTTTGATTTCCTTCAAAATTCCATATTCAGGTATAACAATTATGATCAATCGATAAGCCATAAAATCCACCAGATACACTGATTATAATTATATTATTAAAAATAATTAAATTTTTCATACAATTACATGACCCAAATATACCTAATTACAGAAGTATAAAACACATACATAATACAATACTTTTCATTCATACCTTAATAAATTATATGAAACCTTATTAATGCAAATAAAATAATTAAAATTGACGCCAATACCATAATTGATTTTTGGGTAATTATTTTAGCTTTTCTAGATTCTTCTTCTTCAATTGGTTTAATGTTTTGTGCCATAAATGAAATAGTTGCTGCAAGGTTAATGCTGATTAAATTAACTAAAAACAGCAAAAAAGCACCAAATGCCAGATAAAAATTCCCTGATCCTATAAGAAGACCAAATGCAGCAAGTGGGGGCATAAGTGCCACCGCAATCATCACACCAACTAAAGCACTGGTTAACCCAGTAGTTAAAGCTAAAGACCCTGCAAGTCCTGATGCCAAAGCAAGGAAAAAACTTCCCCTCCCAATATCAGTTCTCAAAACTATGGAAGGATTCTGAGGGTTCACTGCAAAAATCATTCCTACCACTATAGAAACAGCAGCTGCAATTAAAAACCCTATTAAATTAGTTTTAACAGATCTAACAATAAATTTCCTATTTCCCATAACAGTCGCTAAAGATAAACCTATATTAGGGCCTAAAAGCGGAGCTATAATCATTGCACCGATTATTACTGCCACATCATCATTTAAAAGCCCAATTGACGCAACAAAAGCTGATGCCGCAACAAGAACCATGTATATCCGGGTAAGCTGGCTCATCTCAGAAACATGGGCATATATCTCTTCCCTACTGATCCTTTCAGATTGTTTTTTCGTTTCCAGATTCCCAATATTTGATTCCTCTTCAGGAAAGGGAATGTAAGTCTCTATTGGAATTATTATTATTCTGAAACCATCAAGCCCCGAAAACTCTTTTTGAAATATTTCCAGTAATTCTTCAGATCTATCCATTTTAACGATGATATCAAACTTTAAATGGGTTTTAGAAAACATAGAATATGAATAATCCATTACATCCATTTTTTCTATTATTCTTTTAGTTTGTTCTTTTTTATCGTTGGGCAAAACTATTTGAATTAACCGAAAAATCATTATTAACTATTTTATATTTGTTATTATAATAATTTATCGCTGATTAATTAATTTAATCTGGCAAATCAACATAATACTCTTAAAAAATAGTTTTCAGTTAGTTATTGGCTCAGATGAAATATTAAAATACGCTCATGCCCATACCATGGATTAATGTTAAATTGTAATTTTAATTATCTTAAACTAGAGTTACTTCATGATACATTGGTAAATATAATTACATCACCTACGCAATGGGACATGAGCATTTAAATCCATTTAAATCTGATTCACCTTATAACAGCACCAAACCCTTTCAAGAGATTCTCAACATCAAACCTGGCATCAGAGTTTATAACTTCATATTTAATGGTAATGCTTATCTTCCCTGATGGTATTTGACTTCCATGATACATATCATCAACCGAAGCGCCAATAACTCCTTTTAAGCCCTCAATCGTATTTACAATGATATCGGGACTGCAGTTTTCTGGAAATACAGCAGAAACAAAGTAAGTTTTATGGAGGTAATTTTCAACTTTCAGGTCGTATATTTCTTTATCACTTAAAATTTCCACGTTAGATAATTTCAGCTTTGTTTTTTTGCCATTGATTTCCAAAGTTAAAAAATCGTGGGATAAACCTTTTAAAATTCCAATATGTACTTTTCCAGAGTATATATGCCTTAAACCTACTTCTTTACCTATAGACCCTTTAAGGATATTTACTTCCTCGGTTAAGGCAGATATCGCTTTATCTGACCTTCCAAGTGCAGCTTCCAGGTCATCCATATGTTTTGCAGCAGACCCCATAACTTTCACGAACCCTTCCTCATTTCCACTTGAAATCATTTCATTAAGCTCTTTGTAAATGGAAATAAAAGTTTCATGGGTTTTTTTAGTATACTTATTATGGGTTTGTATAGAATAGTAAAGGTAAGGATTTTGAGCTACAATTCTTGCAATCATATCAACCATAAGATCATATATTGGGCTTGCAAAATTTCGAGATTCTTTAATATCTACATCAAGCTTTTCTATGGTCGCTGCAATACTTATATAAGCTAAATGAGTCAGGCCCTGCACAACGCTCATCATTTGGTCATGTATCTCAGGAGTTGTAACTATTATCCGTGCGTTTTCCCTTTCAAAGAAATTATAAACTTTATTATACCATCTACCTTTATTAGTAGGTGTAACTACAATTACCTGACCATCTAATGATCTTATTCTTGGACCAAACATTGGATGAATCGGTAAAACTTCAACACCATAAGGAACATATTCTTGCATAATTCGGGAAGGTTCTTCTTTTACAGAAGTAACATCCATAATTAAAGAGCCTTTTTTCATAACTGGAGCCACTTCTTTTATAGCAGACAGTGTAACATCTATTGGAACTGAAACTATAACTACATCTGCTTGTGATGCTGCACTGGTATTGCTTGAGGTATAATCGACCCCCAATTTTTTTGAAACCCTTTCCCCAGCTATTTCATCTCTTCCAGTTACAGTTATATCAAATCCTTTGCTTTTTAAAAATCTAGCAATCCACTCACCTAATCCCCGTGTACCTCCAATTACTGCAATCTTCAAGAAAAAATCTCCAATTCATTTTTTTAATATAATCCGATTTATTTTATACTCTTTTTTTATGCTCATCTTATATAAAAAAATAGTTAAATTAGTAAAAATTTTCCAATTAATTCTTACAGATTCTCTAATTTCTGTGTGATATACCCCACAAAGAACCTGACCAATATATAATAACATGTGAAAATAACTTAAAAAGCATTATGTTAAAAAATAAGAGTATAAAAAGACTTATTTCAAGATATAATTTAATAGTAAAGTAATAACTGGTTTAAATCAGACTGTAATCTTAGATAACACTAAAAAAACCACACTTGTTCTTTAATAATACAGTTATAACATCTTTTATTTAATTGATTTTGTGTTTACCGAATGCAAAATCAGCTCATCTCTAATTTATGATTAATGAGATTTACAAGATTTAAACTACAAAAACAATTTCGTATTAAGACATGCAAATAGGTAAAAATACAGTACATGGCAAAAGATTAAAAAGATTTAAATTGCACTCAAACTCAGATTATAGGGGGAATTTAGTGTCAGATGAAAAAATTCTGATAGTTGAGGACGAAATCATCGTTGCAATGGCTCTAGAACAAAAATTGCTGGATCTAGAGTATGTTATAGTGGACACTGTTAGCACCGGCGAAGATGCAGTCAAATGTGCTAACCAGTTAAAACCAGATTTAATATTAATGGACATAATTTTAAAAGGGAAAATGAATGGTATAGAAGCTGCAAAGCAGATAAAAGATAAATTAGATATCCCTATAATTTACTTGACAGCATATTCTTACAGTGAAGTGGCAAAGTATGCTTCCATAATAGAACCCTATGAATATTTAGTTAAACCATTCAAGAAAAGTGAATTGAATAATTACATTAAAATGTCTCTTTCAAATCATAGATCAAAAAATACGGAAAATACCAACAAAGCATTGACTAAATTTCAGGGTTTTGTTAGAGCAACGAGAAACTAAAATTTACCTAAATAATTGAAATCTAAGACAGATTATACCTACAATCTCTCAATTATGTTCTAATCCCTTAAATTCAATTCCACTGCAAAATTTGTTATTTTATGATTAATTACAACTTAAAACACATGTCCATGAGGTTGTGTAAAATAATGTAATTTATATTCCCCTGCGGAATATCCCGAATTACATGTTTTTAAGATAACCCATAATAAGTATAATTCATGCACGTATTAGACATAAGCAACTTAAAATTGTATAATTAAAAGTTAAATATAAAAATAAAAAGTTGAATTTAAATTATAATTATATTTCAATAGCCCTAATTTCTTTCTTTTTAGCTCCTCCAGCTATAGCTTCAATAGCATCCAAAAGATCCATGACTCTATCGTTTTTAAAAACACTTTCAAAACCTTCAAACTCGGAGGTACTTTTTAAAAATAGACCTTTTCTTTTCATAGAGGTACCTCTCTCGTTTAAGGGATTGATTTCTACCATTATTGTTTCCCTATTATCATTTGCAGGAGTTTTGACCAGAAATACTCCTTCTACAGTAGTTGGTACTCTTTGCCATGGCTTAACATCTTTTAATGCTTCTTTTATTTTATTTTCTAACTCTGTACTCATTTAATGCCTCCAAATATAGTTTATATAGCTAGTTACTCACAGCACAGCTTACGGAACATATATTCATAAATATACTGCCATAATTATTATATAATTTTAAAGTATGCTATTTAAATAATTTCCAAGTAAAAACATTTGATTATAAAAAAATAGAATATTTATAACTGAAAAATGGATTTATAACATTCTACCGGTTAATTTTTCAATTTTTTCCGGGCTTAAAAGAAGATATATAAAAATAGAAAATAGAATTAATAAACAATAAAATCCAAATTTATTTTTCATTTAAAATTAAATAATAGAAATAAAAGAGATTATAAAGAAAAAAATCGTTTTAAATTAAAAATTTAAAATAATATTTAATTTAAAAGATAAATAATTTAAAGAAGAAATTTTCAAAAAGTTAATTTTACAGGATTAATTCTTAAAATAACAGTTTAAATGGTGTGAAAATGCGTATTGTTCATCAAGATAGAAAAAGAGGAGTAATTGAAATTGTTCCTGAAACATTAGACGACCTCTGGCATTTATCACATATTATAGAGCCAGGAGACCTGATATCATCTAAAACTACTCGAAGGATACAGGATACAACAGGAGAACGTTTAAGAAGTGATAGGGGTATTAAAAAAACATTTTTTATAGGTATAAGGGTGGAAAGTATAAATTTTCACAAATACACAGGAAAATTAAGGGCAACGGGAATAATAGAACAGGGCCCTGAAGATCTGGTTCCACTTGGAACCCACCATACACTTGATTTGAAACTTAAATATTCAGTTAGAATAACAAAGGAAAAATGGTCAAGATGGGTCCTAAAAAGGCTAAAAGATGCTGTTGACTCATCTAAAAAGCCATCAGCAATTATAGTGGCTATTGAAGAAGATGTTGCGGATCTTGGAATCATCAGGCAGTATGGAATAGAATACTACGGACCTATAATAGGAGGAATATCTGGAAAAAGAGTTATCTCCAAAAATAGGGGAAAAACTATAATCAACTTCTTTGATGAAGTTGCAAAAACTTTACTTGGGTTTGAAGATATTCAAGGCATAGTTGTTGCTGGACCTGGATTTGGAAAAGGTGACTTTTACGATTATTTAAGCCAGAAATATCCGGAACTTGCCAAAATTGCGACAGTTGAAAATACAGGTACTGGAGGGCGAGTTGGAATAAGAGAAGTCCTTAAAAAAGGTACAATCGAGCAAATGGCTACTGAGGGTCGAATAGCTCAGGAAATGAGATTGATGGGAAAAGTTCTGGAAGAAATTGGAAAATCATCACATTTAGCTGCATATGGAAAAAATGAGGTTACAAACGCAGCTAATGCAGGTGCAGTAGAAAGATTACTTGTTTTAGATGAAATGGTGCGCGAAGAAGATACCGAAGGTATTATGAACCTTACAGAAAGTACCGGCGGCAAAGTAACTGTGGTAAGCAGCGAACATGAAGGCGGGAAACAGCTGAAGGCATTAGGTGGACTTGCAGCTATTTTAAGGTATAGTTTGAGGTAAATATTAATATAATAAATTTTTTTTGTTTTATTTGAAACTAAATTAACATTCCGGACTATCTCATCACCTAAAAGTAAAGTTTTTAAGATATATTGAATAAAGAGAACACTTTAACATTTTGGAGGAGTATGAATAAAAAAAATAACCGGAATTAGTCTAATTATCATATTTATCATTTTAGCCTCATTATTTATAGGACTAGATTTGAATAGAGCATCTAATAATATTTCCTCAGATAATAAGACCACTGGAGAGGTTATAGGGAATACAAGTTATGGTTATGTTGAAGAAGAAGTTTATGGAAACCAGAGCTCCAATGAAACTGTAGTAATAATTACAGGTGTTCATCCCCGTGAATCTGGATTTCACAATGCTACTGCAGCTGCAGTAAATGACAAGTCAAAAAATTTATCTAAAAAATATATCCTTTACAGGATCCATGTCACAAAAAACGCGCTGAATTTTGATACAGGTAGAATGAACGGGCAGTTACTGGCAAATAAATTTGTAGTTCCAGATGTAATTAAAATCAAACCCCAGATCGTTGTAGATATACACGAAGATTTAGGAGAATCTGTCGGTTACAGGTACAACCGGTTTATATATCCCCTCTCTAAGGATAATGAAACTCAGAATTACTTAACCAGTATCACCCAAAATATGTCATTTTTAGAAATTTATTCTCCAGGTGGATCAAGTCCATCATACGTTACAAAGCCCATAGCACGCAAAGGAATTCCTGCTATAGTGTATGAGACTTATAAAAAGGATTCATATGAAAAAAAATATTCTGATGCATGCCAGTTTATTGATATACTGGACAAATTATAAATTTACACTTTCTTTAAATTTTTTGCATTCAAAGCCATATTTTTTTATTAAATAAATATGCGTAAATTGGAATATTAACAAATTTAATATAGCTCCATTCCTAATTTTTAATACAGGTGAACCAATGTATACCGAGATCATTCTAGCATTCCTGATATCTGCCATTTTAACACTGCTGTTCAGCTGGATAATTAAAAAAAGCGGCAGTAGTTTGTATACCAGTGTTAGGGGAGGAACACCCCGTGCCGTTGGAATTGCACCATTTATAGCCATATTGCTATTTTTACCTTTAAATTATAGTTATCTTGTAGCTTTAATTGGGATTTTTGCATTTTTAGATGATTTAATTGGAAGGAAAAAAACTAAAAGACTGCCGTTCGAGATAGGTCAGCTTTCAAGAGGCATGGGAATGCTTGCTGTAGCTGTAATTGGATTTTTTTATGTTGGACCCGCTTCAATCTTGATTGCACTTATGATTCAACCTTTAAATATTGCAGATATGCAGCCGGGAGCTGCCTGTTCTACTGTGATTATTATGTGCATTCTTGCGCTTATTTTAGCAGTGCCTGCTGGATTATCCATTTATATTCCCCTGGTTGTTCTGGCAGCGTGTATTGGCTACGCCCCGCTGGACTATAAAGGAAAGATCATGATGGGTGAAATTGGAAATCACTCATTTGCTGTAGCACTTGGAATTGCTTATGCCGTTTTAGGTGGATTCTACGGCAGTGTTTCCAGTATGGGATATCCACTTGGAAGTTTTTTAGGAGTATTGGCCTTATTTATCATTACATTATTTGTTATAGCATTCATAAGAAGAAAGAATCTAAACATCTTTTTAGAGGAGAAACTAGGCATAAAAAATCCATATTTTGGAGATTATGTCATGGATGTTCTTACTGGAGGGGGCCTTGGAGACCTAATACGTAAAATCATCCTTGGAAAACGTGAACTCATTATAAAAAGGCATGTATTTAAAATTTTAGGATTTAGAAGACTTTTCTATAACCCTCATGCTTACAGATAATAACTAAATTTCAATTTATTGAAAATTACAAAACACAGTACTATAAAATCATATTTTTCCAGTTATTCCAAAACAAAAATAAAAAAAATATTTTTTTTTTAAGATTTTATTTGAGCCTTATGTAACCTAAAATAGCAATAATTATACCAAATACAGGCCATATTACTCCAGAATAAATATCTTTAAGGTAAATGAAGCTGTAAACTCCAAGAATTATCATCACAACCGCACATAAATATACAATTAAGTTTGCTACTTTCATAGAACTTAATCGTCTTTTTTAAGTATTTAAGTCTTTTCAAATGTTTTTAACCAGCAGATGTAATGAGATAATTTTTATTACGCCATAAATTTTAGTAACGGCTAAATTTTAATCCCGATATCTTCCTTTGATTTTGTACCCTAGAGCTAGTCTAGAATGCCTAATTGGTAATTTTAACAGTATTAGCGCCATAAGCAAACATTTAAATATTTTTAGAGCAAATTATTAATATTAATTATTAAAATAATATATAATAGTACCATAAGGGATAATATATGAATATAAAATGGAATTTATCCAAATTTAAGCCTTTAATAATTATAATTTTAGTATTTATACTTGCATTTTCTCTTAGAATACAGTCAGCTTATTTACCCGGAGTATCTGGAGAAGTAAAGTCCAATTTCCAGGATCAAAATGGGCTTCCATATTTCAGTGAAATGGACTCATATTACAACTACAGGATGACATACGATTATCTTGATCACAATTATCTAGGTGACACACTACTTAATGGCAGCCCATGGGACCTGCACTCGTATTATCCTTCAGGTAGGCCCGCGGCATATCCTCCGCTGATTGTTTATATTACAGCATTTATTTATGAATTAATTAATTCATTTGTAAATGCACCTTTAAATGAGGTTGCTATCTGGTTAGCACCATTTATAGCTTCTTTATCCGTTATTCCAGCATACCTATTTGTAAGAAGACTTACCAATGAATATGGAGGGATAGCTGCAGGAATTTTAGTCGGTACAGTTCCGGCCTATTTTACCCACACATTTGCAGGATTCTTTGATACTGATATGTTCAACATGCTCTTTCCAATCTTGATTGTAGGATTTTTTATTGCAAGTATCACTGAAAAGGATATTAAAACCAGATCAGTTTATGTATCATTATCAGCAGTTTTTCTGCTTGTTTATTCCATGGCCTGGGAAGGCTGGTGGTACATTTTCTATTTGCTAGTTGGGACAGCCGTTGTATATCTCCTGATTTCAAATTACATGTTTGAAATGGAAACCATTAAATCATTTAATTACTATTTCGATAAAGTCAAATATATTATGCATCAACCGGCACTCTTTTCATTAATTGTGTTTGTAATTTTAAGTATTACATTATTAAGTGTTTATTTTGGGCTTCCAGGACTTATAGAGACTTTGACAAGATCTGCGGGTAATTCACAGCTACATACATCTATCCAAATTACCAGTTATCCGAACGTATACATATCTGTGGATGAACTTAAAATACCAACCATTACAGAAATTCTAGGAAAATTAGGCGGTATCATACCATTCATATTCGGCATTTTAAGCATTCCATGGCTTATATGGAAATTAAAACCAGAAAAAGATAAAAAAACGGAAAACATCCCTAAAAAGAAAAATAAAAATAGACGAAATGCCCGGGAAAAAATAAAAATAAATGAAAAGAGTACAGAGAAAAAGAATACAGTAAATCCCCATTTAATTAAAAATAAAAAGAACTATCTATTATATGCAATTTTGTTTACAATCTGGCTTTTGATCATGGGTTTTGCTTTAACACAGGGGTCAAGATTCATTGAACAGTTCTCAATACCAATAATATTGGGTGCAGGAGCATTTGTAGGCTTAATGACACCTTATTTTGCAAAAAATATTCCAAATAAGAGGTACTGTACAATAGCAGCCCTGATATTAATTGCACTTGTAGCATACGCTCCCCTATCTTCATCATATACATTTTCAAGTTCAATATATCCAAATGTTGATGATTCAATGTACAATTCACTAACGTGGATTAAAGATAACACGCCTCAAAATACAGTTATAACTTCATGGTGGGATTTTGGTCACTTTTTTACTGCAGTGGCAGATAGGCCCGTTACCTTTGATGGGGGGTCTCAAAACACACCGCGTGCTTACTGGGTTGGAAAGGCACTGCTAACAAATAATGAGAATTTATCTGCAGGAATACTCAGAATGCTGACTTCAAGCGGCGATAAGGGCTATTTAACCCTTGAAAATTATACAGGAAATACAAGTAAAAGTGTAGAAATACTGGATAAAATTCTACCTGTTGATAAACCGGCTGCCCAAGACATACTCACAAAAGATTATAAATTAACTTCTGATCAAGCTTTAAATGTGCTAAAATACACCCATCCCACTAAACCATCCCCACATGTCCTGTTCTTAAATAATATGTACCTCCTTTCAAAATCATACTGGTGGTCTTACTTTGGGAACTGGAACTTCCAAAATAACACAGGAAAAGGCTACAGTTATTCTGCTGAACAAGCGGCTTCCCATGAGGTTAACGGTACAACCGTAATTTCAGCTCAAAACGGTATTGTTGCACAGATAAACGGATCAAAAGTAGTTGCAGGTTTTCAATATGAGCAAAATAACCAGATCCACGTACTGGAGCCTCAC
Source organism: Methanobacterium sp. (assembly GCF_038562635.1). Lineage (NCBI taxonomy): Archaea > Methanobacteriati > Methanobacteriota > Methanobacteria > Methanobacteriales > Methanobacteriaceae > Methanobacterium > Methanobacterium sp. The sequence goes on from NZ_JBCFBO010000001.1 coordinate 719,974, forward strand.
AAGTTAATTGTGGTTCAAAATGGTAATGTTTCAATGAATAAGATCGTTTCCAATTCTAGTTCATTTAGTATAATCTTAGTAAAAGAAAATGATATTAATCTTGCTGTTATGTTGAATAAGGAACTTGAAGATTCCATGTTTACAAGATTATACCTTACAAATGGTGCAGCTTTAAGTAAATTCAAGCTTTTACATAAAGAGGGTAAAATAATAGATCCATATGGCGTAATGATCTGGGCTGTGAGTTTTAATAAATAATTTCATTTGTAGTAGCCTCTTCCCATCCCTTTTAAAATCACAAGTATCTTTACCAAATTTTCTTATTTCTAAGTAACTTGGATTTCAAACCAATTTGAAATTACAAAATAGCAAATTATATAATATTTATTTTATAAAAAGTATTAACGCATGATTTATATTAATGTAATGGCCCCACCAGGTAGAGTTATCTTCTGGCCATTGCCAAGTTCAAAGATAATTTTAATCTTTGAATTAATTTAAAAAAGGCAGGTGATAGAATGCATGCAAAAGATTTATCTGGAAAAGATATTGTTGATTCAAATGGAGATACCGTCGGTGTAGTTGATGATTTAGAGATAGATGTGTCAAAAAAAATGGTAACAGGCATCATAGCAAAAGAAGGCACTATCTCAGGAAAACTAGGTATGGGTGAAGAAAGAGTTATTTCCATAGATATGGTTGATGCAATAGGTGATAAAGTAATTTTAAGGCGTATGGAAAGACGAATGTAATGTTTCTTTTTTCTTTTTTCTTTTTTAGTAAATAACAATTTTTCTTTTTTGCCAAAACATTTATAACCAATTCCATACATAATCTATAGAATATATTAGTGTCTATAGATTAAAAGGAAGATTAAAAATGCTGATTTTAAACACACCCAATATTGAGGGGAAGAAAATAAGCGAATACTTTGGTCTAGTAACTGGAGAAGCGCTCTTAGGTGCAAACGTGTATAAAGACCTTTTTTCAGGCGTTAGAGATGTTGTCGGCGGGAGAACCTCAGCTTACGAAGAGGAATTAAAAAAAGCAAGGGAATTAGCGCTGTCCAGTATGCAGGAAAAGGCAGAAAAACTTGGCGCAAATGCCATACTGGGTGTTCAAATAGCCTATCATAACCTTGGAGGGACTATGGGAAACACCATCCTTGTCACCATGTACGGTACCGCAGTGCACTATGAATAATTGTCACGGGGGATAACTCTTGTTAATTTCACTAAAAAACAGCATCATAGACAAAAGATGGGGAATTCTTGCAGTAATTATAGGGACCACCCTAGGATTTATATCTGCCGTTATTTGTGTATACGCAAATTTAGTTATTTTCGGATTTAACATCATGTTTATACTATCCCCTTTAATTGCAGGGTTTAGCGAAGCATATATAGCCCAAAAAAAGTATGGCAGGAGCACGGGAGCCATCAGTGCCCTTTTAATATTTGTCATCATCAATATATACGGCTGGTTCTTCCCTAAAAATCCAATAACCATTAATTTATTCACATTAGGAGGTATTGCACTCACCATACAGGCTGCTGTCCCAATATTCGTTAATTACCTTTTGTTTGTTGTTTTCCTCGGGACTATAACTTACGTTATAGGGTTAATAGGAAATTTAATCTCAAAACTGCTTGGAAAAGAAATAGAAGAAATAGAAACTCCTAAAAATGTGGATTTACCACAGCTAGACCTTTTATTTGCAACTACAACCAATCTTAATGGAAAAAATATAGTTAAACAATTGGGCTTAATTACAGGAGAAGCTATCTTAAAAGAAGAAAAAGATGAGAATTCATCGCGTTTAAAAAAAATTGCCTCAAAAAATGGTTCAAATATAGAATATAAAATAGGACTGGTAAGAAATGAGGCGCTTCAAAACCTGGAAAGTGAAGCAAAAAAAATAGGTGCAAATGGTATTTTAGGCGTTAATATCGATTATAAAAGCGTTGGCGGGATCAAAGGGAGTACAGTAATAGTAACAGCTACCGGCAGTGCTGTACTGTACGAATAAATCTTCAGCCCCTAAATTCTTATTTTTAAACCATTTATTATCAAATTTTGTGGTTGGGAATCTATTATATTTATGATAATACATCAGCAATGTTTATATAACATCCATACAAATTTTGATTTAAATTAGCATAACTCCATTTAACAAACTTAAAATTAGAATTAACTAATTTTAAATTATGAAAAATCATTTTAGTAAAACTAAAAAATGATAATGGTTTCAAATGGATTTCAAATTTATAGATTTTTAGTTAAAAGGTGAATAAATGAAAGTATTATTTATGGTTACAGGGCGCGGGATCGGAGGAGACGCCGCAATTGCCCTTAATATAGCTAAGGCACTGTCTGAACATGGCGCCCACTGTGAATTTGCCCTGAATCACGACGCTCCAGGGTTATTATTTGAAAAGAACGGTATAAAATGGCATGAAACGAGTATTCCACAGGCAGGAGGGCATGCTGCTACTAAACTTACCCTTGTAAAAGGCGGTTTTAGAATTATCCATGCTGTTTTTGAAGCTATAAGCCTGTACCGGAAACTAAAACCAGATGTGGTTGTAGGATCAATAGGTGGAGGAGCAGTAGTCGGGTGCCTGGCAGCTAAAATTGCAGGTATTCCATCAGTAGGAGTTGTATCTACCCCTACTGATTCAAAAGTATCCAAATTTACCACTGTTGTCGCACTACCAGAATCTCCATTATTTAAATCATCAGTGAATAATAAAAATGTGCACAAAGTTTATATGCCTATAAATCCTGAAGTTGTAAGCGGAAACAAAGAAAAAGCACTGGAATTAATGCCCGAAGGTTACGACCCTGCGCTGCCTACAATACTCTTATCATCAGGATCTACTCTTTTTGAAAAAATGGCCCTTGCTGCACCTAAACTTAGAGACAGCGGAGTTAAAGCAAATATAGTGGTTATAGGGCATCCGCTGGATGAAAAATATCGAGAATATCTTGAAAGTGATGGAATACTCTATTTAGGTTATATCGACTGGGTGAGTGATCTCTACAAACTGGCAGACTTCGTAATCATCACAGACGACGGAGTGATGCTTCATGAAGCCATTGCCTGCAATTTGCCAATTATAACACTGCTTCGAGTTAAATACGGGCGTTATCACAATATGGGTGATGTATTCAGCGGTGCAATGGTTGAAAGCGATCTTGATAATCTGGATGAAGTTGTAAATGATTTCCTGAAAAACATCGACCAAACTAAAGACAGAGCTTCAAAATATGGGAAAGATGTTTTAGAGTCTGCAGATAAAATCGCAGGAATAATTTATGAGAAAAGAAAATAAAAAAAATGTGGATTTATTGTTTTTCCATTAATTTATTTTTAATTGCAGCACCGGCAATACCAAAAACAGCTCCAATAACTGCATAAATGACACATACTGCTATTAAAGTAACTACGTTAAGTCCTAAAGGTATAGCTGTCTTTGAAAAATAACTGATAAGTGCACTATACAACACTATAGAAATTATACTTCCAAAAAAGCTTATTGCGGCCCCATAAATAGCTGCCATCTTCAGTTCACCGCCGAGGATATATGTTCCAACTAACGGTGCAATAATAAAGCTTAAAATCGCCAGCGAAGACGCATTAAACATAAACATGAAAAACATCACAATTGCAAGAGCAATACCAAAACCTAAAGATTTCCAGTTAAGCATTTATTCACATCCTTATACTAATTTTTCCTTAAGTAAACTATTAATCTGCTGATATATAATTTAGTCTGAAAATCGTTCCACTTTAAAACCATAAAGATATATTAAAAGTTACTACCCACGTTATAACAGTGATCGTTATGCTAAATAAGATAAAAAACATCTATAATTTCTATGTGGCGCGCTACAAAAAACGCTTTTTATATTGTTTTGCGATTTATTACGGGCTTGTTATTATTGGAATGGTAATAGGATTGTTATACCCCCCAATAAGTACTGGAACAGGAGGAAATATAAGCAGTCAGTTTTCCACAGTATTTCCAGGATTACTGCAGGCTATTGGTGCAGGTGATGTAATTAAGGTAATTTTAACCATTTTCGTATTTAACAGTATTTTAGGGAGTTTTCTCGCTATTACATTGTTAAACCTGATTGGTATAGGAACACTGGTGTTCATTTACAGGCCTATCATGTGGGGATTGATTTATGCCCCTACAAGCCCCAGTGCAGCAGTGCTCTTAATAGCTGTCATTCCAACTTTAATATTAGAAGGAGTAGCTTATGTTATTGCATTTGCAGCCAGCCTTGACTTTATCCTGGCAATTGCAAAACCAAAAGCCCTTGGGGAAGAAAGCAGGTTTAAGGCATGGAAAAAGGCATGGGTATACAATTTAAAGTCGTATGTACTGGTTTTAATCATGCTGTTTGTGGCTGCAGTTGTTGAAAGCGTTACCATAATATCTTTAGCCAGGGTTTAACTCCCTTATTTTTTTTAATTTGATTAAATGATGTTTGAAAATTGAGAAACTTTATGTATAAATTAAATTCCAGAAAAAGTTTGATCCGAGCCTCTTTCAAGACTGTTTTCATCTTTTAAGTTATAGTAACATTAACAATTTTTCATTTTATAGCAGATTGGTAATATTGAGGTTAACTTACTGCATTCTATCATTTACTTCTTAACTTATGTTTATATTATCATTTGGTGCATTCACACTAATTATTGTGTTGGTTATGGCTCTTTATATCTCAGTTTTCAGAGGAATATTACTAACCATGTCTGAAATTTGACTAAATGCCATTCAAAACTCTGCCAGGCTGTAAATAATGAAAAAAGATTAATTTCTTTCATATGATTAATAACAATATATATTAGTAATGACTGATTATTCATTCATAATGAGTGATTAGTCATTCAACTATAAAATTTTTATACGTAAAAAAAGTACAAATGGAGGTAAAAATTATGAAAATAAGTGATGAAGTTTACGCATTGGATTCAACGAAAGGAAATTATGTTTATCTTATTTTGGCTGAAGAAATAATATTAATCGATACAGGACTTCCTAAGAATGGAGAGAACATTTTAAATGATTTAAAATCCATGGATATTAACCCTCATGATATTAACCATATTTTAATTACACATGATGATATGGATCACGTAGGTAGTCTGGCTTTACTGGAAAAAGCTAGTGGAGCTAAAATCTTGGCTTCAAAAGAGGATATACCTTATATCCTTGGTGATATAAATCGCCACGTGATTAAAAGAATTCTTAATTACATTATTAAACTTAAAAAACCGGAAAATATTAATTCATATCCTGAAGATGGAATGATTGGTAATATTAAAGTTATATATACTCCAGGGCATACACTGGGGCATGTGTGTTTGCTTTATAAAGATATAATGTTTGTCGGGGATTTATTTAGAACCAAAAATGGGGAAATAGCCATGGGGCCATCATTTGCTAATTGGAATAATTCGATTTTAAAAGAATCTATAGTCAAAATTGACGAGTATGATTTTAAGTGGATTTGCCCAGCTCATGGCGAACCAATTAAAAGGGATAATCACTTGAAAGATTTTATAAACAATCTAAAATAACTGAATTAAAAATTGGGACATATATACCATATCATAAAGAGTCTAAAACCCTTATTATAGGAGATACAATGAACATCAAAGATGAACAGCTTACTGGAAAGAATACTCAAATCAGGAATGAAGAAGAGATTAAAAAAGCTATAAATTCCCTTAAAAAGTTAAGGGAATACAACGTTGAAAATGTGATAACTTATCACAGCTGCCATTCAACGACAATCCCAATCAAAAAATTAAAGAATTAATCTTAGGTGATTAAAAATGATTGATATTCATTTGATTCTGCTTCCATTATTCGGATTGATTATAGGCCTCCTAGTATCCATGTTTGGTGGTGGTGGAGGAGGATTCTTTGCACCAGTCTTGATATTGTTTTTCGGTGTCACACCACAAGTAGCTGTCGCTGCTTCTTTAGCATCAGTGTTACCCACCTCAGTAGTAAGCACATTTAGTCACTTTCGCCAGGGCAATGTAGATTTCCGCACAGGATTAATCCTAGGAATCGGAGGAATAATAGGTACACTAATAGGAGCTGCCGTTGCCAATATTATTCCGCCTACCCTTTTACAAAGGATTCTGGGTATATTTACGTTGATAATGCTGATTCCAATGTTGAGAAGTTTAATACAAAGACATCGAAAACTGAAAGAAAAAAATGATGATAAAAAGGAAACATTAACCCTTACCGGTTCTAAAAGAATCATAGCATCTTTTTTTGGAGTCGCATCCGGATTATTAGCAGGAATTTTTGGAATAAGTGGAACACCACCAATTGTTGCAGGACTCTACAGCTTAGGCTTACCCGCTGCGATGGTGGTAGGTACCTCTGTATTCGTACTTATTTTCAACTCAATTGCAGGTATAGGAGGTTTTTACCTATTAGGACGGTTAGATCTGACTTTGATTATTCTCCTTGGCGGTGGAGCGGCTGTAGGTGCATTTATAGGACCTCTCCTGCTTAAGAAAATTAATCCTAAGACTTTTGAGAAAATCTATGGACCTGTAATTATAGGCATAATGGTTATTTTTGGCTTAGGTTTAATACTGGCATGAAAAATTAGATATTTCCTTTTTTTTTAAAAGTTTAAAATACATTTTAACTATAATTAAATTAAAATTGATAAAATATTAAAAAAAAATTGTGGTCAAAAATGGTTGTAGAAGATAAAAAAAAGAAAATTCTTGAAGCAGCATTGAAGCTATTTAACGAAAAAGGCATAGATAATACTTCAACTTCTCTAATTTCTAAAGAAGCAGGCGTTGCAACAGGGACTCCCTATTTATATTTTGAAAATAAGGTAGATTTGATTACTGAATTAGGCACATCTATACAAGAAGAAAGTTTAGGAAGCTTTCTGGATCTTATAGAATCTCTAGTGAGTTATAAATCTTTAAAAAAGTTCTGGCTCGAAAGAGTAGAGTGGGGAGTGAATAACCCCAATAAACATAAATTTATGATACAATTTAAGTCATCACCCTATAATAATAAAAAAAATACCAAACTTAAAATCCCTGATCATGAAAAAAAATTGTTAAATTTAATAGAAGATGGAATTAAAAACAAAACATTGAAGGATTTACCTCCTAAATACATTTCTAAGTTTTTTTCAGCTCACGTTACATTTACAGTTGAATACATTATCCAGACAAAGACCAAAGAAAGAAAAATATTTTTTGAGACATTTTTTGATGGAATAAAATACTAGTAAAAAGTTATTTTCATTGTTTATTAGTTATAGTCCTTAAATGCCGCTTTAAGTTTGAATTTGCATCGTCTCACCAATTATAGAAGTTTGTTGTTTAAATAATTAGCTTTCTTTCATAAATGTAATATATAACATAAATTATTCTAGATATATTAAAAGTGAAAAACTATTTTAAAATCTCAAAAATATAATTTGGTAATTGGCAAGTGGTTTATAAATCTAAATAAAATTTATCCTTAAAAATAACACATCATATATCAAAATAATGCTCATTGGGTTCCAAATAGCTTCAGTAACCGTCTATTTAAAATGATTTTAAGTATTTTTGTTTAATTTCATCAAACTCATCCTGACTGAGAACTCCCATATCCAATAGTTCTTTAGCTTCTTTTAATTTGTCTGCTAAACTTTGTTCAGGGTTTTCCTTGTTTTTAACTTGAAAAATACGAAAATTCAACCTGTCTACGAACTCCTGTAAAATCTCCATGCCAGCGACGTTTATTTCAATTTTTTTAGAAGTTGCGGCAGTTTCAAGGTATAGCTTGGGCCATTTGGATAAAAACCCTTTACCATAACGAACGTTTAATATATCCCCATATTTAATTAGCTCACTCTTTACATTATCTGAAAGAGGATTGTTACTTCTTAAGCTAATGCAAAGCCCTTCATCTTTTAATATAACGCTCCCATAGTTGGAATTATGGTTACAGGGTAAACTTATTTCTTCTTCTTTTTTCATCATTTCCTTTTCCTTAGATTAATTGTGTAAAATTAGTAAATAATTCTTGTAAGTTTTTATATTAAAAAATTTGGTGTATTTTGTGATAGATAAAAAATGCGCAAATATAGATTAGAAAACATTCACAAAAAGCTATTGCGCAACTCGGTTTGGAGAAATAATCCCAATGACCAGAAATTTAACATTAAATACACGAAACCTAACTAAAAGTACAACTACATGAACGGACCAGTTAAATGATATGAGATCCAGGTATGAAAAATAGGCGGTAACTAATGAAATCCTCTTAACTTTACATAGATCAACCCTAATCTAAAAAAAAGGGTAATTATATGATTGTAAATTATGTATTCTGAAGTAAGTTGGGTGAATTTAGATCATGGTCATGTCCATGATTCAGTTTATGTTTTAAGTTGAATTTTCATTAAAACTCATTTAAGGTACCATTTTTGTAACTTGTCAGTGATGGCTTTGAAAGTTAATTCAAGTAAGAAAATATCGCTATGTAATGCCTCATCAATTTTTATGACATCTAAATTTTTGGATTTTAAATCTTCACATTCCAATATAATCTCCGATAAATCACGCGTACCATAAATTAGAAGTAGTTTATCAAGATCAAACTCTAATAAATCCATATCATCATTTAATATATCAAATAAGCTATTATTGGAAGATTTATGAACTAAATAATCCATAGATTCTCTTATATTATTTTGTACCTCATTGCTAAAATTCTTACCAAGTGCAGGTGAAATTCCTATAGCATAATCTGCACTGCTTATAAGTGCAAACCTTCCCCCAAAAGAGTGACCAACTGCAGTTACTTCTCCATAGTTTTTGAAACGTGAAATAGCAGTTTCAATGTCTAAAAGAACGTCATCATCCAGATCAAGCTGGTGCTCGCCATGACCACGAAGATCAATACAACCCGTTATAAATCCTTTTTCAGCTATACGCCATGCTAAACCTAATGTCTTTTCTTTTGTACCACCATAACCATGAACCACAACAACAGCTCCTTTTGGATCTTGAGGAGTAATAGTCACGCAAGGTACCTTAAAACCATCGCCATCAATAAATTCTCTCATAATCTTCATTTAAAACACCTTAACTAATTTTTAAACCATAAATTGTGAAACTCATTGTTTTAGGTATTTTCCTTCTTTATAGGCTAAACCGACCTTATCCCCTAATTCCCAGTAAGATGCATTAGCAGAAGTGAATAATAATGGATTTATTTTATAAAAATCTAATTTTCCATTAGTTATGCATTCTTCATTTACATAGGTTTCAATAACTTCACCTATGAAAATATCACGGCCAGGAAGGTCAACTGTTTTTGTAAGTTTACAAAGCATATTTACAGGACAGTCTTCGATTAACGGTGCCTTATCTACTTTACCACAAAATGTTTTAAAAACAGTTGATTTATCAGTATTACTGCCAGAAATAAGGCCCACATAATCTGTTTCCTTCATTTGATCTACTGAAGGTATATTAACACCAAAATATCCATTTTCTTTGATCCCAATGTTTGTGTAATGTGGATCAACTGAACCAATATAAACATATGTAGTAGGTCTAGGTGCTAAAAGTCCAAAACATCCATAAGTGGCAAAATTAGCTTTTCCTTTAACGATTGAACTCGCTATACAAACAGGAACTGGAAATGGAACAACTTTAGTTTTAACTTTTGACATGATTAACCTCTCAAATCTTTCTATCCCCTACTTTTACACCATAAATTATTTATATATACCAGTAGGGCAAAAGTAACATTATTTCCTAAAAGTAAGTAATGAGTAGATTAACATGAGATATAAAAAAGAGAATAGATGCAAACTAGTAGATGCAATGGGAATTATTGGAAATAAATGGAATCTCCTAATCATCTGGCATCTCCGTGAACAGAAATTAAGATTTACAGAGCTTCAAAAAAAGATGTACAATGTTAACCCAAAAACCATCACAAAACACCTGCGAGACCTTGAAGAGAATAAAATCATAAAAAGAGCCGTATACCCTGAAGTTCCTCCCAGAGTAGAATATTCATTAACAGATAGGGGAATAGAGTTGATCCCCATTTTAAAGTCTATTATGGGATGGGCCTCAAAATATATGGGTATTGAGTTAGAATAGTTAAAAAAAGCGTGTAAAATTAAATATAAAAAGATAATTTTAAATTATTTTTGGAAAAGTAGCTACTCTGCTAAAATAAGTCGCATTTACCGAATTGGGTAATCTTGTTTATTTAAGTTTATATAACATTTTTACTATTTTATGCCAGATGATAAAGATTTAAAAATAGAAAGTTAATTTAAAAGATAAAACTTGTACTTGGCCGGAAATTTATATTTAAAAATAAAGATGATCGTTAGAATAACATTTATATATAAATTCAACCAATCTCCTAAAACACAAAAATAAATTTAATCATTTAATCAAAACTTAAAGGTGATTCTATATATGGTAAATTTACTGCTCAGCACTTCAATATGGAAATTAGGCGGCGCAGCAAAACTGGGAGGGCTTGGAAAGATAGGTTTTCTTGGTAAACTGGGTCTTCTTGGAATATTTGGAATGATAGCAATAGTAGTTGTAGTGCTTATTATACTGGCCATAGTTGCATTCTTCCTGTTTAAATTCATGAACAGATCCAAAAGAGTACATTAAATTTCTTTTTACCATTTAATTTTTCATTTATGCAATAGCTTAAATGTTATAAAATTCATGAACTTTTGTTTTTTTTATATTTATTCGGTTAAATTTGTTTTTTACTTTTCACATGCTCTTAGGTTAGATATATCGAACCTCAAAACAAGTTATTTATAACACTTATGGAGGAATTGAAGTGATAACAAACAATGTAATGCTGAAATTAAAAGATAACAACAATAAAATTATTTCAAATGTGAAAGAAGAACTGCTGAGTATGAAAGGCAATATCGAATTCCTAAAGGACATCACAGTAGAATTAAATATCCGTGAAGGAGCATCAAATTTTGACATTTTGTTTGTTACAACATTTGAATCAATGGCAGATTTCGATGCTTACCTCACCCATCCAGTTCATGTTAAGGTCTCGCAAAATATTGGAAGTAATATAGAAGAAAGTGCAGCTGTTTGTTTTGAGTCAAGTATAAATTAAATTATGTTTTATGTGTGGCAGATATCTTAAATATAGCTTATTAATCTGTTATATTAACTGAAAAGAGTAAGGTAAACCAATATGATATTGATTTATCTAGAATTTTTTACTCAAACCTTGCAAAAAATCTTAGCAGCTTGTATATCGCATCTGTAGAAGGGTGCACTTCCATAAAATCATCAAAATCATCTACTTTTTGCCCTTCCCTCAAGAGCTTGGACATATAAGCCATGCTTGTACGTGATGAAGGCGAAATTGAAAATATTTCATTTATATCCCCGTCTTCGCTGACATTCATCTTTGTAAGGCCTGTTTTACCGTCATGTACTCTCCAAAAAGATCCAGGGCCTGCAGAGCCTTTCATATGTCCATTAATACCATCCGTTTTATTTTCAGCATTTATAAATGCCACGTCCTGCTGCAGTGAAATTGCACTTGGTATAAACCTGTAATCCATCTCCTTAAAGATTCCACAGGCGTTTCTTGCTGCTGTGATCCCTTCTGCCCTTGCAACTGGTGTCGTGCCTATTCCCCCAGTTACGTCTCCAGCTGCATATATATCTTCATGGCTTGTCTGCATCATTTTATTTACAAGTATATTTTTCCTTTCTCCAAGATCTACAATATTAGATACAATTTCAGAATTTGGGACCATACCTGTTGCAAAAAATGTGAGCCCATTCATTTCTCCATTATCAGTAGAAATGCCGTCTTTATGAATACTGCTTACGTTTAAATTTTCATGTATGGTGACATCAGGAATTAGATTTTGAGTGACATATCTTTTAATATCCTCGTCAAGCATTTTTAAAAACTTATTTCTGCATAAAACATTCACTTTAGTTCCGAATCCAGAAAATACATTTGCAAACTCTGCGGCGATAACCCCGCTCCCAATAATATTCAGTTCTTCTGGGAGTTCTGTTAAACTCAATATATCTTTATAAGTTAGGGCATTTTCAAATCCTTCAGTTTGGGGAACAAACGGCTTTACACCTGTTGCTATTATCAATTTATCATATTCAAGCTCTTCACCATCAAAAATAACTTTACTGTCATCAAGACTTGCGTTACCCCTTTTAATTTCCACACCGGCATCAATGGTTTCTGTTTCAAGTATGTGCCTTATTTTGGCCACGGTCTCTTTAATGCCATCTATAAGTTTATCAAAATGCAGCTGGTAATCGCAGTCAATCAAACCCAAATTTTTGAAATTCTGTGCATCATTTATGAATTTTGCAACGTCATTTAAACCAGTAACCATAACACATCCTTCATTAAGACATGTGCCTCCAATTTTATCTCTTTCAATAAGAGTTACGCTTTCTCCAATGCTTGATGCTTCAATTGCAGCAGTTCTGCCTGCAGGCCCTCCCCCAATAACTACAATATCCATAAAATTTCCTCCGCAGAATTTTGAATTTAAATTTAATACGCATTTAAATATCTGATTTTTATTATAAAGCTTTATTTCCGGTTAATTTTGTAACCTAGATATCATTATACATCATATTCAATATTATGCAATTAATAATAGTTTAAAATAGATTTATAATTGATAAAGTTCTCCATGTCAGCCATTACCATTACCTCTAGATTTATTTATCATGCTCAATTATATGGACATTTTTTAAAAATCTTTAGCATATTTTTATATGTTAAGAGTACATATTAAAATTGATTAAAAAATTCATTTATAAAAACAAAAGATTAAGTTTATAACCATACTTTACAGCTAAAATTTAAATAAGAGGAGATTTTCAATGTGTATCGCAGCACCAGCACAAATAGTAGAAATTAACGATAATGTAGCAGTTGTTGACTTTGGAGGCGTAAGACAAAACGCCAAACTTGATTTAGTCGAAGATGTTGAAGTAGGTAGATATGTACTCGTTCACTCGGGATATGCCATAGAAGTTCTAAGTGATCAGGAAGCTAAAGATTCCTTAGAAGCATGGGAAGAACTGCTAAAAGTATTAGATGAAGAAGACAACCAGTAATTTAATTTTTTTAAATCTTATTTCATCTAAATTTCTATTTTAATTTATCAATTTTATTTTAAAATAATTATCAACATGTTAATTAGTTTTTAAGAGTGTTTTAATGGCATTTTCTAAATCTTTTCCCATAAAAGGTTTGGTTATGTAACTGCAGTGCCCTATTTGTCGGGCTCGTTCTAATAATTCCCTATTGGTACTGGCCGTGAGGTATATAATAGGTATCTTTAGAGTTCCAACGATTTTTTTAGCTGCATCTATTCCATTTATTTTTCCCTTAAGCAAGATATCCATTAAAACCAGATCTGGTTTGTATTCATATGCTTTTTCAACTGCTTCCTCTCCAGAAGAAATTACAGGAAGTACAATAAAACCTAAACCTTTTAATCTATTTTCGATATCTAAAGCAACTATATTTTCGTCTTCTACAACTAAAATTTTTATATTTTCCATTTAAATCCCTTTTAGCGCCATATTAATTATTAATATACGTTTAAACTTATTTTTAATAAATTAAACGCCTATTATATTAACACATTTATTTATTAATGATATAAAGGTTATATTATAGATATTAATCATTCCAACGTAAAGTCAGGTTGATGAACCCATGAATTTCACAATAAATAAGAATAAGTTTGCTCTTTTTCGAGGGATGTCAATCTTCTTTGCTGCTAGCTTGATAATTACAGCCATAATTATAGTTAACGAAAATATTGATCCCTCCAATAATACATTTGGAAATTTAGCCTTTTTTATACTAAATCTGATTGTTATAACCACCCTATTCTGTGTAGCAAAAAAATCATTTAAATACGGTAGAAGAGCATTTGTAAGCTGGACTTTAATAGCACTATCACAGTTAGTTACCATTTTAGGCAATGTACTATGGACCATTATGTATGCAGAACTTAATAAGTCCCCTTTTCCATCAATAGCCGATATACTTTATCTATCATATTACCCTTTACTTATACTTGGTATTTTGTTTTTACCAGTTGCCAGGATTCAGGAAACAAAAAAGTATCAAATTCTTTTAGATACTGGAATTATGATTTTATCGGCAGGCCTGGTGTTCTGGGCAGTTTTAATACCAATAATTGAAGTTCATAATTCAGACGTATTTAGCATGTTCATATATCTATCCTACCTGCTTATGGACATTTTTATACTGTTTATACTACTCTACCTGTTATTTGACTGGTTTGGACAGGTAAAAAAGATGCCTTTATTGTTACTCGCCTTAAGTGTGACAGTTCTGGTTATTACCAATGCTATTTACATCTGTCAATTTTTATACGTCATATACATACCCGGTAACTTTTTAGATCTAGGATGGCTAAGCTCATATTTTCTAACAGCACTGGCTGGTATTTCCTATATAACTGATAACTCCCAATCATCATTTAAAAGTTTAAAATATAAAACTCCATTCCTGAAAGCCAGCAGGAGTTCTTATTTACCTGTACTATGGCTTGCTTTTATATATATGCTGTTATACTGGATTTATACGCAGTTAACAGATGATAATTTGAATATTCTTGTTTGGGGAGCAGTAATTATTCTAACGATGATGTTTGTCCGTCAGATTTTGGATTTAAAAGAAAGTAACCAGGCACGGAAATTACTGCAAACAAACCAGGAAATATTAGAAAAACGGGAAAAGCACTTAAGTTTAATAACTGACAATATGATGGATTTAATAACAAGAATCGATACCAATGGAAAATATAGATATGTTAGCCCATCTGCACCTAAAGTTTTAGGTTATACACCCGAAAATATGCTGGAAAACAATATTTTAGATTTAGTGCATCCCGATGATCTGGAGAAGCTAAAATCATCAGCTCAAAAAGCAGTGAATACTCGTGCCCCTAATGAAGTTGAATATCGTCATAAAACACCTTCTGGAGAGTATATATGGATTGAAACAGCAGGCACTCCCATATTTGACAAAAATAAATTTAAAGGATTTGTATGCGGCAGTAAGAATATAAATTACCGGAAAATCGCAGAAGAGCAAATTAAAACCTCACTTGAAGAAAAAGAAGTACTGCTGAAAGAGATCCACCACAGGGTTAAAAACAATATGCAGATAATTTCCAGTTTATTAAGCCTCCAGTCCAGATACATCAAAGATGAAAATTACCTGGCAGTTTTCAAGGAAGGTCAAAATAGAGTTAAATCTATGGCCATGATCCATGAAGGCCTCTACAAAAGCGATAATTTGGCCAGAATTAACTTTGAAGAATATGTACACAACTTGATATCATGGCTTTTCAGTTCCTACGGAATAGATAAAGATATAATTAAAACAAAAATTAATCTGGATAATATCCTGTTGGATATAGATACTGCCATCCCATTGGGGTTAATTCTTAACGAATTGATTTCTAACAGCCTGAAACATGCATTTCCACACAATATTCCAAATTCTAAAAATTTCACATTTACAGATCATGCAGTTGAAATCAATAACTCATCAAACATACAATTTGCCCCTTCTGGAGGAATTACATCCGAAATAAATATTTTACTTTCACAAAATGAAGACATGCTGAAACTGGTAGTTGGAGATAACGGAATAGGATTTCCAGAAAATATCAATTTTAAAAACACAGAATCCTTAGGCCTACAACTGGTAAATACACTTGTAAACCAGCTCAACGGAGAAATAAAACTCGAAAAAGAAAATGGAACAAAATTTACGCTTAATTTAAAAAAATGAATTTGCTAAAATAATATAAAAAAACTAAAAATAATAAAAAAGATTTATAGATAAATTATTCAGCATTTAAATTTAATACATGAGTAACAAGAGATACAACTATAAATCCTGCTATGATGACTGAAAGAACTAAAATTGCCTGATCCATATTTAACACCTTACCAATTTTTTATCTTTTTAAACATTAAATTTTAACCAATATAATCTTTGCGTATAACTATTTAATAATTGGTTATAAACACTATTGATTTAAATTATAGTTACATATTACATGTTATTTTTAATTATATAAAGTTATATGACTACTACAACCTAAAATGTATAAATTTAATCATATCCATAATAATTTGAAACCATTTTATGCAATTACCACATAGTAATCCACGCTTATTCTAATTATATAAAGTCATATGACTATTACGACAACCAATTAGTTATATCCTAAAATAACCTGAAACCCGTTTATGTAACTTATCCCATATAATTCGAGCTTATTTTTACATAAATTTTGTTGTTAATAAATAGAAACCCTTTTTACACCTTCAATTTTTAAAAAATCATTGATTAAATTTCCCTCAATTGGTTTTTCTGTTATAATTGTAAGTAAAGGATATTCTTCAATCTCAGGGTCTCCAGCATGCACCTGCCTTATACTTATGCCTTTAAGTGATATCAATTCTGTAGCTCTGGCAATTATCCCAGGATTTTGAGCTTCAGCCTCTATTTCTACAACTCCAAATCCCAATTCTTTTGCTACGCCCTTAACCAGCGTGCCTGCAGGAGTAATATTCTGGAATATCTTTGCAAGCTGTTCATCGGAAAGTATAACATCTACTGTGGTTTTAATACTTCTCCTGTCCACATTTACCGCCCTTGCAAGCGCTACATCACTTATTTCAATATTACCACAGTATATTCTACCATTTTCTCCAACACGCAAACCGTGCTCAACTATTTTCCTTGCAACACTCATACGTGCCGGGAATTTTTCGAATTTATGCTTTATTTTCTCCCACATAAAGATCCGCCAGACTTTACTTTTCCTTTTTTACTGAAAAACATTATTTGGATAATATTTCAGTTATTAGCCACAAAATTGGATAAACAACATTGCTTTTGTTTAGTGCATTTTTGTATAAAATCAATCATGAATGTATAAAATCAAGCATATAAATTTTTCCGACTTTCAAAAAATTAATTTAAACTATCCTCAATAATACTAATTTCTTCAAAAAGCCCATATAACTAATATATAATCAAATTTATTCATAAATTTTAGAAACGTTATCCCCTATCTAATTCATTTAGAATACAGTTATATTTTCGTTTTACACCAACTTTAGGGTTTAATTTTAATGCTTTACTATAATTAGCTACAGCATCTTTTTTCGATTCATTTTTTAAGTGAATATCACCTATCATTTTATATACTTTTGCTTTAGTATTATCTGAGATATCGTTTTCTAATGCTCTTTTTAAAATAGGTATAACCTCTAAATAATATTCAGATCTGATTCTTTATTATTTAATCCATTTATTTTTTCTTCAGCTATGTTAAAAGCAATATAACCTACTGCAGATGATTCATTATATTTCATTAATTCTTCATTGTTTCTCTGTTGTATATCATCAGCAAATGTCTGAGCTTCCTTTTTATCATAAAAGAACATCGGAACGCAACTACATTCAAGATGAATTGGAGGAAGCATATATAATTGTTCAATATTAAATATATGACCCTTATATTTCTCATTGCAATAATTACACCCTCTTGGATCATAATCAATAATAAAATATTTCGCTCCTTCAATTATCCTTTGTGCCCATTCTGATAAATTTGAAGCTTGCATGGTTTCTGTATATCGAATAGATGTTGCTAATGATTCATTTCCTTTAAGAATTAGAGTTAAATCTTTAGTAATTTCATTAGGCATCCTAGAATTAGTATAACCTTCATTAATCGTGTTAATTATTTTTTTCTTTGTTTTATCATCAAAGTCATAATTATTCATAATACTTTCATTAATTATCATTTGATACATCTTATTTTCAGTTATTTCTTCTACATTTGGATTATCAGTTAAAAAAGTGCCATTCTGTAAATTTTGAATTATTTCTGATAGAACTTTAGGATCTTTGAATTTTTTAATAACTTTCTCATTTTCAGCATGCGCCATAATTAATATTTCTTTAATTATGTTTTTATTTTCCTTTAAATTAGCACTAACTGTAAAATTAATCTTTTTACCACATTCAAGACAAAAATTAGCATTATCCGGATTTTCAGTTCTACATTCAGGACAAAAAACCATATTTAACCCCCATGCTAATTAATAATACATTCAATACTATAAATTTTATGAAATAAGTCCATTCATACAAAAAAGCAGGGAAATAAGGATTTTAACATTAAGAAACCAAAAATTAATTAGAATCGAAACTATTCTCTATTTAATTGGTTTATCAAGCTAAAAAGTTACATTAAACAATACAACTATTATAATAAATGCCGTTAAAAATATTGCAAAAGCGAGCAGGATATACATCATATATCTAGAAATTCTTAGTAACTTGTAAAGAGGTGGATGTTTTTTATATATTTCCAGAGCTTTCTCCCTAGATTCCTCCTGTTTTTTCTTCATTTCGGGGTTTTTAATTGAAATATATTTGGAGTAAATATGGCTTATAATAGACATTATAAACAATAGTAATATTATAAGCCCAATATAACCTGTAATAGCACCCATAATGCCAATAATTCCTAAAATAAATGGAAACAAAATATATATTAAAGCTCCTTCTTTTTCAGGATGTAGTCTATAATGATTAACAGCTAAAATACCTAAAATTATAAAAAATATACCTATTATCAAAAATAATATAGCACCAATTCCCATAATCAATCCTTTCTAAATAAAATATAAAAATTTTTCGACAATCCCAAAAACAAGTAACAGGTAAACCTACCACGACCAAAAAAATCCCAAGGATACCCATAACTCGGCACGTTCTAAGCTCACATATTAAACATCAATTTCTAAACTAAACTTCAGGACTTATACTACCTAATTTTACTTAAAAATAGTTTTTACAGCGTATTATTCCTTAAATTTCAATATCCTAAAGGAAATCTCTCATCTTATCATTAATGTACATATCTGTACCTGAATCTACATATAAATCATTCTATTTTTAAAATTAGATGCATCCAAACACACGTTCACAATCTGAAAATTACATGTTTAAATATCTAAAACGTTAATATTTGGATGTTAAGAAAAAGGATTTTTGTAACAAAACAGTCCTTTGAAGTATTAATTGTGTAACTATTAATTAAATGAAAAAGTAATGGATCATTTAACAAAAATCAGTATTTAGAATGATTTTTTCAATGGTTTTTTAGTATAATTAGATTCAATCAATTTATCCTGCTACACACACCGTAACGGCCATACCATGAGTTCAAAAAAATCAAAAATAGCAAGTGGAAGTATTGTAATCCTCATAGGGTCATTCGTATTTCGTATAGGTGGATTCATCTATAGATTTATAATGAGCCGGTTACTGGATACTGCAGGATACGGTATCTTAGGCCTTACATTACCTTTCCAGAACCTTCTTACCATAACTGCCAACGGGGGCCTCCCTCCAGCTATTGCAAAGTACGTGGCACAGTATTCAGCGGTAGAACAGGACGATATGGTGCGGCAGATTATAATTACTGCCTTAAAGATCGTGGCCGTGACCGGGACCATCGGCGCTATTTTAATGTACATTCTTGCAGGAATTATTGCAATAGACTGGTGGCATAAACCTGAAGCACTTCTTCCCCTCCAGATTGTGGCCGTTATGGCACCGTTCAGTGTTATCGTAGGGGTTTTTAGAGGTGTTTTCCAGGGATACTACAAGATGACCAATATCCTGATCACCCGTGCATTTGAACAGGTATTTACAATCGCATTTGCCATAGCTCTGGTTATAATTGGTTGGTACGTTGCAGGGGCTGTTGTAGGTACTGCCATAGGTTTCATGGCATCTGCAGTAGTTTCAATATATCTCTTTAGAAAGCAGATATGGGGCAGGTTAAACCGCAGACATGACCCCCACAGCCTTAAACCAAATAAAGATAAAGTATTCACGCTTCGAGAAGAACTGAGAATAGCCAAAATGCTCATTAAGTTCTCAGTACCTGTAGTTATAACTGGACTGGCTGAAATGTGTCTTTACGACATCGGTACCATATTCATAGGAGTATACCTGGCAAGCCAGTATGCAGGGTACTATACCAATGCCAGCGCAATTGCAAGGCTTCCACTTATAATATCAACAGCAGTAGCTACATCAGCGCTTCCCGCCACTTCTGAAGCCCTTAGTCTCAGAGACGGCCCCTTACTTCAGACTTATATTTCCCAATCTTACAGATATGTGGGATTCTTTGTAGTGCCCATGTGTACAGTTACAATTATTTTTGCAGCCCCTATACTTGCATTACTCTTTGGTGATGCGTATACCCCTGGAGCAGGGGCTCTCCAAATATTTGTAACAGGAATGGTATTCTTTACAATATACAATATTTCATCAAGTATATGTCAGGGCCTTGGAAGACCATTTATTCCGATGCTTGCACTTATTGTAGGAACAACTGTAGAATTGATTCTCAGTGTGCTGTTGATTCCAAGTATTGGAATAGAAGGTGCTGCAACAGGTACAACAGTAGCTGCATTTATTATAATGGTAATAACTCTTTATGGAACCTTTAAACTCTCCAAAGTGAATATTCCAGTGGCAGATTTTACCAGAATAATAATGGCTTCCTTTTTAATGGGAGTTATCTTAATGCTTCTCCCCAAAACCATAGAAGGGTTCTTACTGTCAATTATATTGGCGCCTTTACTTTATGCATTATTCATTGCAGCAGTTGGCGGGTTAAGAAAGGATGATATTTCAGTTATGTACAGATTTGCAGGTAAATTCGGACCGGTTGCAGGAATACTCAGGAAATTAATTGGTTCTTTAGAGAGATTCACCCGATAAAAGTATATATCTGTGAATTTATGTGAAAATAAGAGTTTATTTTTTTAATTATTTTTTTAAAAGTATACATCTTAAAATATCAACGTACATATATGTACTATAAAGCTTTAAATAGGACTATATAGTATATAGGATACTGTAAGAAATACGTTAATAGGTGATTAATATGAAAGGCAGTGAATGTTTTTGGCGATCTTAAATTAAATGAGCCAGTTAGTATCGAACTTGATTTCGATTCCCCATTTGAATTGTTTAAAAATATTTATAGAAACTATGACAGTGCGTTTCTACTTGAATCCATGGAAAGTGACAGCGGACTTGCAAGGCTCTCAGTTTTAGGCTTCAAGCCGGCTGCAGTTCTACGAGCTTATGGAAATGTTTTACAGATAGAAAAAGATGGAGTTCAAGAAGAAATTGAGACTGAAAACCCATTTGAAGAACTTAAAAAATTAACATCTAAAAGTAATGGGAAAAAGGGATTTAGAGGGGGACTCGTAGGTTACATATCCTATGAATCAGTTCGACATTTTGAAAATATTGATGTTCAAGATTCAGAGTATCCTGATTTTGAGTTTGGTTTATTCTTAGATACCATTACGTTTGATCGGTTGCAGAACAAATGCGAATATGTGACCCTTGGTGAAAATAGAATCGAAGAAATAAACCAGATTGCAAAGGAATCACATGATATCGGTAGTATTGATTTCAAGTTTAAGAAGCACTATTTTTCCAGGGAAAAATATGAAAACATGGTTAGAGAAGCTAAGGAAAGAATAAAAGCGGGTGAAATCTTCCAGAGTGTCATATCAAATGCCCGTGAATATGAAATCACTGGTGATAAGCTTTCAATTTATAAGGCACTTCGTGAAATGAATCCCTCACCATATATGTATCATTTAAAACTTGGAAACCGTGAGATAATTGGTTCAAGTCCTGAAATGCTCGCCAGAGTTGAAGGAAGCGATGTGGAAACATATCCAATTGCAGGGACAAGGAAACGCGGTAAAACAGATGCTGAAGATGAAAAACTGGAAATAGAACTGATGAATGACGAAAAAGAACTTGCAGAACATTTAATGCTTGTGGACCTTGCAAGGAATGATGTGGGAAAAGTAAGCAAGTTCGATTCAGTACGAGTTCCAGAATACATGGGTGTTAAGAAATTTTCACATGTACAGCATATCGTTTCCCATGTAACAGGAAAATTGAGAGATGATATGACAGCAGTTGACGCATTCAGCTCCATTTTCCCTGCAGGGACATTAAGCGGGGCTCCAAAAATCAGAGCCATGGAAATAATAAACAAACTGGAAGGACTTCCAAGGGGACCTTACGGTGGCGCTTTAGGCTACTTCTCATTAAATGGAAATGCAGACTTTGCAATTGTTATAAGGACGCTGGTCTGCAATGGAAATAAAGCTAAAATACAGGCAGGTGCTGGAATTGTACATGATTCCGTCCCAGAAAATGAATATTTTGAATGCGAAAACAAAGCACAGGCAGTTATAAAGGCTCTTGAAGTTGCAAGCGGTAAGGGGGAACTGAAATGATACTGATACTGGATAATTATGATTCATTTACATATAATCTCTATCAGTTAGTTGGACAGCTTGAAAAAGACATAGTGGTTAAAAGAAATGATAAAATAACCATTGATGAAATAAGAGAGCTTCAGCCAGACAGCATAATAATTTCTCCAGGACCTGGAAACCCAACCAATAAAAAAGATTTTGGGGTTTGTAGCGATGTCATTAAAGAATTTAAAGGTAAAATTCCAATTTTAGGAGTATGTTTAGGGCATCAGGGTATTTTCGCGACATTTGGAGGGAAAATTAAAAGAACAGAGCCTATACACGGTAAATTAAGTGAAATTTCCCATAGCAACGAAGGGATCTTTAAGGACGTTGAAAACACCCTCGTTGCAACGAGATACCATTCACTTATCTGTGATGAAAACAGCACCCCTGATTGTATAGAAGTCATTGCAAAAACAGAAGACGGAACTATAATGGCCATAAAACATTTAGATTGCCCTGTTTTTGGTCTTCAGTTCCATCCAGAGTCTATAGGGACAGCCAGCGGATTAAAGATAATTAAAAATTTCCTGGAAGTTGAAGGAACCTGCAGTTCCAGAACACCAAAAACAAGGTTTCTGGAGGACTGTACATGATCAATTTCTCACAGATAATAACTGAAAGGGAAAAAGTGCTCAAAAGAGACATGAAATACAGGCCTTTAAGCGAATTAAAAGAAAATATCCGCGGGACAAAAATAAGGGCCGATTTTAAAAAGGCACTGCTTAATAAAGAGGATGTTTCTGTAATCTGCGAATACAAACCAGCGTCTCCATCTAAAGGCGACATTTCCAACATTCTGGTGGAAGATGTTGTTCCTCTCTATGATAAAGGAGGGGCAAGTGCTATCTCGGTGCTTACAGAACAGACATTTTTTAAAAGCAGCATTAAAAATCTACGTATTGCGTCTAAAGTAAGCAAGCTGCCACTTCTTAGAAAGGACTTTGTAATGGATGAATACCAGATCTATGAAGCCAGGTCCTGTGGGGCCAGTGCAGTGCTTTTAATGGCAGGTGTTTATAAAGATCTCAGATTTGGAATCGACCTCTGCCATTACCTTGAAATGGACGCCCTTGTGGAATGTAAAAACAGGGAAGAAATAGAAATGGCCGTAAAGGCAGGTGCGGAAATAATAGGAATTAACAACCGGGATTTCAGCGACTTCAGTATTGATTTTGAACGGACTGAAAAGCTTGCAAAATACATACCTGAAAATAAGGTTCTTGTATCAGAAAGCGGGGTTAAAAATTCTGAAGATGTTAAACTTCTTGGAAGCTACGGCGCAGATGCAGTCTTAATAGGTTCAACCATCATGGAATCAAACAACATACTTGAAACAGTACAGGAACTGGTTAAAGCAGGTAAAAACGCAAAGGTGAGTTAAGTGGAATTCAAAATTTGCGGGATTACAAGACTTGAAGACATTAAAGTGTGTGAAAATAAAGGCCCTGCTTTTATAGGGTTTATAAACATAAAGCGGTCCAAAAGATTTCAGGATATAGAAAAAATAAGAGAACTTGTGGACTCCATGAAAAATAAAGAAAAAGCAGTGCTTGTACTTGAGCCTGAAACTGTTGAAGAAGCCATGGACTCTATAGAAAAAAGCGGCGTTAAAAATATACAGCTGCATTCATTACAGGCAGAGGATATAGATAAACTAAAAGAAATTAATGTAATTAAAGCCATTGGAATTCCTGAGAAAATCGATGAATCTAAAAAAGAAGAAATAAAATCATTTGCAAAAGTTTGCAAATATCTAATATTTGATTCTATGATTCAAGGTAAAAGTGGCGGTACTGGAAAGCAAATTCCACTGGAAGTTGCAGCTGAAGCAGCAGAAATTGCAAAAGAAAGCAATAATGATATAAAACTGTTTCTTGCAGGTGGAATTAGTGCACAAAAGATGAAAAATAAAGGAAATTTAATTAAAGACATTTTTGATTATGTAGATGTTAATTCAGGCGTTGAAGATAGTCCTGGAATTAAAAATAGAGATAAAATAGCAGAATTTGTTGAAAATTGTAAGGTGATTTAATGATCTCAGATGGTAAATTCGGTAAATACGGCGGGATATTTGTTCCAGAACTTCTAATTCCTGCCCTTGAAGAGCTTGAGAAGGCATTTTTAAAGTACAAAGATGATAAAAAATTCAACGCCGAACTTGAATATTATTTAAGGGAATTTGCAGGTAGGCCCACCCCTCTTTACTACGCGGAAAATCTTTCAGAAAAACTTGGGTGTAAAATCTACCTTAAGAGGGAAGATCTGCTCCATACAGGTGCCCATAAAATAAATAACACCCTTGGACAAGGACTTCTTGCAAAATATATGGGTAAAGAAAGGTTAATAGCAGAAACTGGAGCTGGACAACATGGTATTGCAACTGCAACTGTAGGTGCCCTGTTTGGGATGCCTGCAGATATCTATATGGGTAGCGTAGATGTGGCACGTCAGAAATTAAATGTATTTAGAATGGAAATATCTGGGGCTAAAGTTATCCCTGTAGAAAGTGGAGCTAAAACTTTAAAGGATGCTATGAACGAAGCTATGAGGGACTGGATAACAAATGTTGAAAATACCCATTACCTGCTGGGTTCCACTGCAGGGCCTCACCCATACCCCGCAATGGTAAAACACTTCCAGACAGTTATTGGAAAGGAAACAAAAAAAGACATCCTTGAAAAAGAAGGTGAACTCCCAGACGCTGTAATAGCATGTGTTGGTGGTGGAAGTAACTCCCTGGGAATATTTTCAGAATTTATAGACCATAAAGAGGTAGAACTTGTAGGTGCTGAAGGTGGGGGAGACGGTTTAGAAGGAAAACACGGTGCCACACTCAGTGCAGGTACTGAAGGAGTTCTACATGGGTCTTTATCATTTGTCCTTCAGGATGACTATGGACAGATCTCTGAAGCCCACTCCATATCTGCAGGGCTGGATTATCCTGGTGTTGGGCCGGAACATTCATATTTGAAAGTCACTGGACGTGCACAGTACGGCCCTATTACTGATGAAGAAGCATTTAGAGCATTTAAGCTTCTGTCAAAATATGAAGGTATCATTCCAGCACTTGAAAGTTCGCATGCTGTTGCAATGGCTGAAAAGTACGCTAAAGAGAATCAAGGAAAAACAATAGTTATAAACCTCTCAGGAAGGGGAGACAAAGATGTTAATATAATTGCAGACTACATGGGGGTAAAATTATGAAGATAAAAAGTTACGACGAGGCATTCCAGCAGGCTAAGGCCAAAAAAGAAGGCGCATTTATTCCATTTGTAGTTGCAGGCGACCCTGATTTCGAAACATCCCTTGAAATTGTAAAAGTTTTTGTAGAAAACGGCGCTGATGCACTTGAAATCGGTTTCCCATTCAGTGACCCTGTTGCTGACGGGCCTACAGTTCAATTAGCCGATATAAGGGCGCTTAAAGCAGGTATGACTGTTGAAAGGGGTTTTGAATTCATAAGGCGGATCCGTGAATTTACAGATATTCCAGTTGGAGTTCTCACATACTATAACCTTATTTACAAAATGGGCCTCGATAAATTTTATGAAATGGCCAGAGATAACGGTGCAAATGCAATACTTGCAGCAGATTTACCCCCTGAAGAAGCAGGTGATGCTCTGGAAGCCGCTCAAAAGAATGGTGTCCAGCAGATTTTCATGGCAGCGCAAACCACAGGTAACGAGAGGCTGCAGGAGATAACAAAAATGTGCTCTGGTTTCCTTTATGTGGTTGCAGTTATGGGAACCACCGGTGCAAGAGCTGAACTCAAAACAACCACTGTTGACCTTATTAAAAGAATAAAAAGCCACAGCGACATTCCAATAAGTGTAGGGTTTGGTATCTCAAAGCCGAAGCACGTTAAGGAAGTTATAAATGCAGGCGCTGACGGAACAATTGTTGCAAGTGCCATATTAAACATAATAACTGAAAATCTCGAAGATAAAGAAGAAATGCTGCAAAAAGTTGGTGAATTCTGCGCCGAACTTAAAGAAGCTACTAAAAGTTAAAAAGTGATTTTTATGATAGCTGAATGCATAAAAAAGGTCGCTTCATTTGAAGATCTAAATGAAAAAGAAGCTTACGAATGTATGACCCAAATAATGAATGGGAATGCAAGCGACATTCAAATAGCTTCTTTTTTAACTTCCCTTTCCATGAAGGGCGAAACTGTTCCAGAAATAACCGGTTTTGTAAAGGCCATGCGAGAAGTCTGCGTACCAGTATCTCCAGATATAAACGCTCCCCTTGTAGATACATGCGGTACTGGTGGCGATAAACTAAAAACGTTTAATATAAGTACCATTTCAGCGATAATAGCAGCATCCTGCGGTGTGGTAATAGCAAAACATGGTAACAGAAGTATAACAAGTAAATGTGGTGGTGCAGATATACTGGAAGCCCTTGGTGTAACCATTGACAGTGGGGCAGAAGAAGTGGAAAAAAGTATGGAAAAATCAGGCATTGGGTTTATGTTCGCGCCCAACTTTCACCCTGCAATGAAGTACGTGATGCCTGTGAGACGGGAGCTTAATATAAGGACAGTCTTTAACATCTTGGGCCCACTTACATCACCGGCAAATGCAGATATTCAACTCCTTGGAGTTTTTGATCCGGACTATGTTGAACTGGTGGCAGATGTACTTAAAAATTTAGGTGTAAAAAAAGCCATGGTAGTTCACGGGTTTGACAGCAATGGAAATCCCGCGATGGATGAGATATCTACACTGGGAAAAACCAAAGTGGCAATTGTTGATAATGGGGAAATCAGTATTAAAGAAATTTACCCTGAAGACTTCGGTATCCAGAGGACCCGTGAAGAACTGATAAAAGCTTCCTCAGATATCGATGAAAATATGCAGATCGCAGTTGATGTCCTTAAATGTATGGAAAGAAATGAGACTGAAAAGGCAAGGCTTGATCTATGTCTCACAAATGCCGCAGCTATCCTTTTTATAAGTGGAATCGTGGATAATTTTCCAGAAGGCGTGGAAGTCGCTCGAGATGCAGTTGAATCAGGATCAGCCCTTAAAAAGCTTTATGAATTTGTAGAAAATAGTTAATAGAGTAAAATACAAATAATAAATCCTTAAAATAGCATTATGTGAAAACAGAAGGTATTTAAAAAGGTTTATAAAAAAAATATAATAAAATGAGGTAATTGATTACCATCATTGCTCCAATCTATAATATGGAACATCTTGAAATATAAATTTTTTTATAACCAAAATCCCCCTTTTTTATTAAAATTATAAAAATTCAAAAATTGACTTATTTATTAAATAAAGTTTCAATAACTATTTTATCCAGTTAATTTCCAACCATACACCTTTTTAGAACAAATAGGAAATTTTAATACAATTATACTGTTTTAAAGAAGTTTATGTTTAATATTAAAAATTTGTTATTATTTAATTAAAAAAATAGAGTTAATTTAAGCTCTCTAAAATCGCCATATATCTATGAAATTATTATTAAATTTCGTGTAGCTACTTTTAAACATCTTCTTAAATATTATATAATTTTTTCAATGTTTTCAAAGATTTTACTCCAAAATCATTGATTTTCGAACCTTTTCTACAATACATTGATTTTCAAAGTACCATCAGATATTAAACAAATTATTAGTGAAAGTAAAAGAATCTGTTTAAAAAATAGACCCAAATCATACCAGTTCATACTAGAAATATCTTAAACTGCAGCCATGTAAAAACAAAGCCACTGATAGCACCTGCAACAACCTGTGCCAGTGTATGTTTGTTAAGGTAAAGCCGGCTCCACATGACCATAAACAATGGAAATAAAAATAAAAGTCCTGAAGATCCAAAGACATATACCATTGCTGCTGTAGGTCCAGCAATACCCATAGAATGCAGACTGATTTTCCAGAAAAACGTTATGAATATGGTCAGTAATGCATTTGAAAAGTAACAGAACATTAACACGGTGACAGCGGCAGGTGCTCCCGCAATAAAAAGTATAACTGTACCAATAATGTATGATAAAACCCCAAAAAGTAATGGAAATGTGCGTTCATCCTTATCAGCTATATCCAAATCTAGATCTCTATTTTTAATCCACATCCAAACTGCTGTAAATGGTAAAAAAGTTGCAAAAAGCAGGCAAATTAATGTAAATATTAAAAAACCAGTTCCACCCGTTACAAAATAATTTAAAATGACAAAAATAGGTATAGTAATTATTATAGGTTGTACCAGGCGTGAAATAGATCGGGCAAAGTCATATTTTGGTTCAAAATTGGAGTTAATAAATCTCATGGTAATACCTATTACAACTGATATCCCACTTTTTAATTTTCTCTTTATTAAATTTATCTATTTTAATTATTAAATTATGTTTAATAGCATATAATAAATAAATTTTACAGTAAATTTATCTTATTATCAATCTATTCATATTTTAAGGCATATTATGTTCATTTAATCATCTAATAACATTCTAAATATTAATTTAAATGAATAAATAAACTATAAATAGATATTAACTTCAAATAGCTATAAATTCAGGAATTCAATCATAGAATAAAGCATATTTACCAAGTTATATCTTTCAAAATAAGTTCAAATTAATTAGATAATTAAAATTTGATTTTTTTAATTTAATACCGATATAACTTTAACTAAAAATAAGAGAGTAATTTTCGAAAATATGAAAATATTAGACCTATATTATTAAAATAGAGAATGTTTAACATTCTTTATTAAAAGTAAATGGGCCCGCTGGGATTCGAACCCAGGGCCTCACGGTTATCAGCCGTGCGCTCTAACCATGCTGAGCCACGGGCCCCATTTGATTTATAGAAACAAATTATTTCACTTATACAGTTTTACAATTTGAAATCTGTAAAGGGGTAGATTCAAGATTTAGTCTTCATCCTATATAAGCTTTACGCTTAAATTTGGATTTTTTTTATAATAAACTGCCAGTACCCAAAAGATTTTTTAGTTTTAAAAAACAATCTTCCAAATTATCATTTTCAAGTACTATCAAATTACACCCCAAAATAGCAGAACATACAGCCATTGAAGTCCTCAATATATTCATATGTTCATTTAAACTATTTATAGTATCAATTATCCTTTCTTTAGTATCTTTATGCCTTCGCTGGAGTATATTATCCTTAGAAGACTCTATTACCACAATTATATCTGGAGATATAATTTCTATGGGTAATGAAAGAATATAACCAATTGGGGACTGATCAACACCGTGTAAATCTACAAGAACACAGTTCATATCTTTTATTTTTAAAGATGCGCCCTTCCAAATTTTTTGCTGGGTGTCTATATCCAAACTAAACATTTCAGAATCTGTAGAAGCGAGATCTTCGCTTTTAGCTATTTCAAGCATCAGATCTCCATAGTTTACGTAATTGTAACCCAAATCTTCAGAAACTCGTCTACAGAGAGTTGTTTTACCAACTCCAGGAACACCAGTAACAACTACAACGTTCCAAGGTAATTCCATTTCATTACACCATTTGCATGTTATGAAGTTCAAACGATGAGTTATTAGGGTAATTCCAGTTGAATCTTAAAAATTATTTGTTGACCATTTCAGAAATTGCATCAGCCATCATGTGGCCTTCGATAAGTATTTCAACTTTATCTACGCCTTCTACCTTTTCAGCTGCGAGTTTTGCATTCATTGCTATGTTTGCTGCGCTCATACAGCCAGGGTTTGTTGGCCTAATTGTAAGTTTTGCAACGGTAGTTCCATTTTTTTCTATTTGAACGTCCTGGAGAATTCCCATCTCAACTATGCTAATACCCATGTGAGGGTCAGCTACTGTTGAAACTGCTTCTTTTATCTTTTCAACTAATTCATCTGCCATGATATCTCCTCAAATACATAAATTTAATTCATATCTATTTTAAACAGTTAAACTTGTTTTTGTTTATATTTATTCCTATTTCAACAAATTTTAAATAATATCTAAAAATAGGGTGTTTTTATATGTTTTTATTTATTGCATTTATAGTTATTTATAATTTTTTGCCCCCTATTTTTTTCTATGCCTTATTTTCACTGCAACACCTTTAACGGCCCTTTCCATTTCTTCCCCACTTAAAATAGCCTTTCCAACTGCTACAGCTTCATCATCTTTTAAAATCACCACTTCATCACCAGGTATAATATCTGGATCAGCTTCAGTTACCCCTGGAGAGAATAAAGTGTTTGTTTTAAGCTCAAAGTTAATTTTAACCCATTTTTTATTGATATTCTGCAAAATTTTTCCGCCTTCTAGATTCAACGAATATAATCCATTATTGAAATGCAGAGTAGCGATTTGTTTTCCATCCTTAAATATTCGTTTGTCAAATCTTCCACGGGTTTTAACATCATCAGGTATTAAACAATCAGCTTTTTTGCTGTTAAATTGATATCTTGCAATTGATCTGAGTTGATGTAGTGTTTTAGCTCTTCCTTTAAGTTTAGGGTGCTTTTTAACTTCCATTTTAAGGTTGTTCATAGATTCTGACGATGTGGTTTGACCAGTTGATGTGTAGACAGCATTGTCCAGGTATTCTTCGCACACCTGCTTATAACCGCCTTCAACATGAGCTATTACTTCCTTTTCACCGACATAATCCCTTAAACATTCCCCAACAACTTTAATTTCTTCATGTGACCATTCACCTGTTGTTGAAGTGTCGTATGATTGTATGGGATATATTTTTTCCACTTCACGGGGACAAACTCCAAATGGAGAGGTCAGTATGACTTCCTGTATGCCCTTTGTCGCTTTCATAAATATTGAGTGAGATCGTGATGATGAATAGGGTTTTTTCATACTGCACGGCAAAATAACCAGCGCATCGCCCAATGGTTCAAGAAGGCCCATTCTCTCCCGCCATCTTACTGCTTCTGGACGGAAGAGTGATTCTTCAGTTATACAGAGAACTTTCATAGTTTTTTTCCTCTAAATTAAATAAATAACAAAATTTACAGATTATTTTTTTTCATTTATACAGTTTTTATATTCCGTACTATTTATCCTTTATATTTTAGATAATTAAAAATCCAGCACAAAACGAATGCCTCCAAATTCAAAATTGTTTATTGAATTAATCGCTGAAACATCTAAAACGTGAAAATTTAATTTAAAATTAACGCAAACAAACGAGTTGAATTATAAAAAAGAGATAAAAATAAAAAAAATGTACCTGAAAATATTCTGCATTTTAATTACCATAAAATCAGACTTGTTACATATTGACGTTAGCTGACCTGACAGTTATACTACCCACACTGTTCGAGTTAGTCAAAATTATAACCGGGTTAAACGTGTTAGTATTTCTTATAATATATGTATTGCTTGAAGAGGAGTTACTAGCTGCCCCGTTAGCATTGATATTTGATAAACGGTTGTTGTTTACAATAGTTGAAGTTTGAGATTGGGATTGAGCTTGACCAGGGTCCTGAGTTTGACTTGGGCTCAATATTGATGCATTGCCCCCAATAGTTACGTTTCCTGTAACCTGCAGTAATGGAGGATCAGCTAAAATTGAGGCATTTGCTTCATTATTTTCGATATTTGGATCGTACATTTGTGCTGTAGCTACACTACATGCTGCAAACACTATAAATGCCATTAAAACTGCTGTTGTAATTTTTTTTCTAATTATTCCACCTCCGTATGTTCAGTAATTGCTTTAGAAAATAGTTATTCGTTGAAATAATCGCAGTAAATTTAGGCAGTGCAATTGATAAAATCTCAAAGGGTGTGTGAGATTAAAAATCCATTTGAAATTTACAATCAATTCACCGGCACTTATTATGCAAACAGAAAACACTATTTTCCTGTTATGATAGTATGTTATTACTTACTATATTAATATTATTATTTATATCTGAAAAAACATTAAAAATCGTTTAATCCCCAACAAATGGTGAATGTACACTTTCCTAAATAAAAATAGAACTAAAAATTAAATTTAATGTTTAAGACGCCGAAACATGTTTAGATAAAAAAAATAAGATATTTAAAACAAAATTAATCTAATTAATCATTCATTTAAATCTTACAGGATCTGTATTGATATCTACAATAACTGGTTTATTTTCCAAAAGAGCTTTTTCAACTGCATCTTCTAATTGTTCAGGCTTTTCAACATTGATTCCAATACCACCACAAATTCGGGCATATTCTGCAAAATCAAAGTTGTAAAGTTCAGTCTGCCAGTTTTCATAGCCTTCCATCAACTGTTCCTGGCGAATCATGCCAAGCTCCCTGTTATTTAAAATAAATATCTTTACTGGAAGTTCATATTTAATAGCAGTTACAAAATCCGCCATTAGCATTGAAAAACCACCATCTCCAGCAACGCATACCACCTGCCTATCTGGATAGATAAGCTGTGCTGCAATCGCTGCTGGAAGTCCAAATCCCATAGAAGCTAAATAACCCGAAAGTATCATCTTCTGTGTGTCTTTCATCCAGAAATTCCTTCCAAACCACCATGTATTTTCCCCAATGTCCAGAGTTATAACCGCATCATCTGCAAGTTTATCATTGAGAACTTTAATTATATACGGCGGACGTACTGGTGTTGTTTTTGAGTCTATTTCCCCCTCCAATAACTTTAACCAGTCCCTTTTAAATTTTTTAATTTCATCAAGGTAACTTTCTTTCTTGTTTTCTTTAACCAGGTCATTAAGTTTAGGTAGTATCTCAGCACTGTTTCCAAGCAGTCCAACTTCTACAGGGTACTGCTTGGCTATCATCATTGGATCTATATCGATTTGTATGGTTTTCTTCTCGGGTATCTGGGTCATATCTGAGAATGAAGACCCGACCACAATTAAAAGATCAGCACTTCGAACCAATCTGGTGGCTGCAGTTGACCCAATTCCCCCATGGCTGCCTACATAAAGATCATTAAACTCATCTACCACCCCTTTACCTCTAAAGGTACTGACAATTGATGCTGAAATTTTTTCTGCAAGTTCTAACAGGTTAGCTCCCTGTCCCATTGCACCAAAACCTGCGATTATCACAGGTCTCTTTGACTGATTAATGATCTGGGCAGCCTGCATTATCACAAACATTGGCGGCGATATAGCTTTATTCGGAAAACTGCCGTCAAATGAAATTATTTTTTCAGTATGAGGTAATTTTTGGACATCATTTGGAATACCAATATGTGCCACGCCCCTACCTGTGATTGCATGTTTCATTGCAAAGGTTGTAAGGGTCACTGTCTGGTTTTCAGACATCAATATCTCATCAAATATAGTAATAGGCTTAAAAAAAGAGTGCTGGTCTATTTCCTGGAAAGATCCCGGGCCAATTAACTGTCTTTTAACCATTCCAGTAAGTGCTAAAACAGGTGAATGGTCCAGTTTAGCGTCGTATAGTCCTGTAGCTAAGTTTGTAGCACCCGGCCCTGCTACTGTCAGGCATGCTGACACATGCCCCTTTAATTTACCGTGGGCAGATGCCATAAATGCCGCGGATTCCTCATGACGTACCTGTATGTATTTAATTTTTTCATTTTTCCGTATTGCATCTATAATTCCAAGGGATGAAGTTCCAGGTATCCCAAAAACATATTCCACTCCCCACTCAGCCATCTGTTCCACTAAAACATCAGAAACTGTTGATTCACCCTCCTTAAGCTCCTTAACTTCTTCAGTAAGCAGTACAAATTCGCTCTTTGGAGAATTACAAACTGGACACGTCCAGTTTTCAGGCAAATCCTCAAATTTAGTGCCTTCTTTTTCCTCATCATACACATAGTTACATACCGTACATCTATATTTTGCCATGTGAGTCACCAAGCCATTTTAAATTTCAATACAACTTAAAATATTTTATTTCATTATATTAAAAACGTTCATATTCCGCAATATGCCATATAAACTGCAAAACATCGAAACTGCGCATAATAAGCTAATTTTTACCATAAAGTTACCATCATACATTAATATGATCGTAAAAAGTAATAAAATATTCTATGCCACATTATAAAGCGTTCCCCCATTTAAAGCTTTAAATTATTAAAAATAGTGATTTAAGATATGATTGATTCATAACTGAATTTTATTATAATATTTTCAATTAATGAACTTACAATAATCTAAATGCTTAACCAGTAACTCAAAATTTTATTATAAAGGTTCCAATGTTGAAACAGCTATTTTACCGGTTATCTGCATTTATATACTTTTAAAATCAAAACATTACTCTATGGAAAAATATAAAGTAAGTTCTGCAGGTAATAATGAACTTTTCCTAATCACCGATTGCTACAAAAAGCTTTGCCAGATAATGAAAGGCTTGAAAAATGACAGAGGTAAAATAGTCCACGTAATCGGGGCTCCAGGTACTGGTAAATCAGCGAATATTTACCACGCCATAGGTGATCTTAATTTAAATATTTATGATATGAAATTACGTTTAAAATCAGTGAATGTAAGCTCAAAACATGTTTTTAACACCATGTTTGAAGGAATAAGTGAAGATCTGGAAGTAAAATCAAAAGAAGAGATTTATAGAAAACTTTCAGAATATGATGCAGTTTTAATTGCAGATAATTTTCATGATTCACATAATTTAGACTCTAACTACATAGGTTTTAGTAAATGGACTTATTATTCAGGTTTTAAAGCTCTTTATTTTTACTTACTGTGTATAACTGAATATTTAAGGCACAGAAAATACTTCAAAAATATAAACATTATTTTACAGACTGCATGGCGAATTCATATAATGGGGAAAAAATATGATTTATTTTCAGATCTGGGCTTATTTTCAAAAATTCTTGTAAATATACTCAACATATTTTTTGATGTCGTCGTGATATGTTACTCAGAAAAAGAAACTATAGAAATTGTAAAAATGCATGTTAAAGATGCAGATACAGATACAGTTAGAGAATACATCCATAAATATGGCCATAAACCAAGATTTATATGTGATGCACTCAAAAAATAAGATTAAACTTTTTTCGCAGTTAGCTGTCAAACTACAAATAGATACATGAATCAAGTTGAGTATGTAATGAGGATAAAAGATGATAAAGACCCTTATTAAATCTACAAGACTGTCATGGGCATCTAAAAACTTCAATGCATACCTGCTTGCCCTTACATATGCTTATTTTTCAGGAATAATAATTACAAACCCTTTTGAAATACTGGAAGGTCTTTTACTTGTTTCAGTGTTCTGGGGCGCATTGTACAGTTTAAATGACCTGACTGATCTTGAAGTAGATAAAAAAGATTACACTAAAAGAAACAGGGCTTTTATTGAAAATAAGATTGATGAAAAGTGGATACTGATTTTCTCCAGTTTTCTGATAGTTGCAGTATTTATAATCTCACTGACTACTTTAGATCCTCTATTTACCATAATTTTAGGGCTAATGCTCTTAAATCAGTTGATCTATACATTACCTCCTGTAAGACTTAAAGACACCATATTTGCACCTTTTACAAGTACTGCCACAAACAGCGTCTTAAGGATAGCTTCATGCTGTGTGCTGCTGGGCAACGTGCTTTTAGTTCCAGTAAGCGTATATTTTTTCATGTACATGGCAGGAATGGCCACTTATGTTATGTATAAATCAAAGCAAATTTCTGCAAGTATTGTAGGAGCCATAGCTGGAATAAGTTTAATTTATATACTTTATACAGGAGAAATGAACATTATCCAGTTTGTAGTCGCAATTTTACCATCGTTTTTAGCTGCAATACCATTATACCTTTCTGTTTATATAGACAAAGATGAAATGACTCAGATTGCTGACATTTTATATCATCAAGTCGCGATGGTATTCTTTTTAATAGTTATTTTAATTATTCTGTTTTAAAAAATTAAAAAAAAGGCACTTGAATATATTTTCAAGTAAAATAAAAAAGAGGATCAAAAATTTGATCAAAATTATTTAGAATAGTTTTCCGAGCTTTAATAAAGCTTTAGGTGAGACTTTAACAAGTACCTTAAGAAGTTCAGTTGTACTTATCTTCTCAAATTCAGTTTCCCTGAACACTTCGGCTATTGAGTCTAATTCTTCATTTGAAAGGCTTTCAAGATAACTTCTTGCCTTCATGTACTTATTAAATGAATCCCCAATTTCTTCTTTGCATCGTTTTTCATATTCTGCAAGCCTTTTTTCAGAGAAATCATCGTCTTTAACTGCCGCAGCAGCTATTTGACCGGCAATACGTCCGCCCTGCATACCGCTTATTATTCCTCCACCAGTTAAAGGATTTACCATTCCACCTGCATCTCCTACAACCATAACGTTATCAGTGGCTATTTTTTTCAAGATTCCACCTACAGGATCTCCACCTATATTAAGTTCCACTGCTGTAGCATTTTTAGTTGTAGGGCAGTTTTTTACAAAGTCAATGAGGTGTTCGTAGGCACTTTTTTCTGTTAGTGTAGATATAACTGCAAGACCAACGTTTGCAATGTCTTTTCCCTTTGGAAATACCCATGCATATCCTCCAGGGGCAACATCTCCAAAGTAAAATTCTAATGCGGTATCACTTTCCAGTTCTACACCCACCATTTCAAACTGGGCACCAGATTCCATATCTTTAGGCTTGACTGCAGTTTTAAGACCGCCCCATCTTCCAACTCTCGATTCTGGACCGTCTGCACCTATAACTATCTTTGCCTTAATATCGAACTCTTCACCCATGCGTTCTGCTTTTACAATTACATGGCCGTCTTTCCTTTCTAAGCCTTTAGCAAGAGTCTTGATCATTATGTCAGCGCCTGCTCTTGCAGCGTCCATAGCCATATGTTTATCAAATACCTTTCTTTCTACCACATAACCCATTTCTGGAAGTTTTACTGTATCTTCAGTAAGCCAGACATCGGTTCCATTTGGAGATACAAGACGTACACCATTGATTTCTGAAGTTATCCACCTGCTGCTTGGCTCTACGCCTAATTCAATTAAACCATCCTTGGATACACCTTCGGCACATCTTTTAGGAGCGCCTATTTCAGATTTTTTTTCAATCATTAACACATCTGCACCGTTTAAAGCAGCGTGTTTGGCGGCAGATGAACCTGCAGGACCTGCCCCAATTACTAGAACATCAGTTTCAATTAACATTAATTCACCTTATTCTTCTTTTATTAAAGCACGCACTGGGCATGCTTGTACGCATATTTCACAATCTTTACATGAACTTTCATCAAACGTTATGGTTGCCTCGCCTACTTCAATCAGGCATCTTGGGCATACGCCTGCGCATTCACCACAATACATACACCATTCTTTAACTATCTTCATTTTATCCCTTTTCTGATTTTTTTACTCTCGGATTTAACTCTTATTCAGTTTATTATAACTCCTTTATTAATCTTCACATAATAAAAAGTTACATCCACTTTAAAATTAGTATAAAGTGAATTGGAAGATCAAGTATAAAAACTTGATTATAACAATTTTTTATGGTTCAAATTTAGACATGCATTTCAAGTGTAAAATTTCATGTACTTTCTAGAAGATGTAGCAGAATCCTGCAAGCTAAGTGCAAGTATGTTAAATGTGTATAAATGAAATTACACTCAGATAACTTAAGCACATGTTAATGTGTATGTATAACACGTATACACATATCACACACATCACAAATATTGCAAATAAATTAATAGGTATCTAAAAAATATTTAAAGATTAATATAAAAGCTAAAAATTTATTTTTAAGGTTTTTTAAACTACAATATGTATTAAATAATAATATAAATATATTTTGTGCATTTTAAGTTATTTAAAAAAATAATTCAGTTTTTTATCAAAAAATAGAATATTTAGTAAATATATGATTTACTTACTCTTCTTCCTCATCTTTCTTTGATTTAAATACATATCCACATTTAGTACAAATCACTGCCCCTGTTGTTGCATGAGCATGATGTTCAGTTTCTATATTTCTTTTAACTGTTTTATCTACACCGCCGCATTTAGGGCATTTTTTAGCCAAGTCACCTATTTTCATTTTAGCATACCTCTTATAAACATTACAATTACTATTTTAACATTTTTTTTATCAAATAACTATTTCTTCTTCTAATTTAATTAAACTTATGATAAATCTGAAAACAACATAATAAGATTGGTTTATCTTTAAACGACCCACATGCAAATAAGAATTTAAATAAATAAATTAGTAAATAAAACCTCTGGATTAAACTTACAACTTTAAATTGTATTATAATGTTTTTTTTGACTTTTTAACACTTGGTTTAACTTAGAGTTCAGCTTGCAGCAATGTTTATATACTTTGATCTGCATATTATAATACATTCGGAGAAGACCGAACTAATATAAACATCTCTAAAATTTGAATAATTTTAGGAGGCTAAGACATGAAAACAGAAGAATTAAGCAAAAAATGTCCTAAATGCGGTTGTAAAGATAAACATATCATACAAAATGATTCAACAGGGATGCTTGTAGGTGTTGAATACAAACACTCCGGATCCAAAGTCCCAAAGGGATCTAAATTCCGGTGCACTGAATGTGGATACGTATTTGAGTAATTAGCGAGGTTTAGGGTTGATCTTATGACTCCTTAATTGCCCTAAAACTCACATATTTCTTCTTATTTTAAATTACAAAATTATAACCTATTAATATAGACTAATTAAACTAGAAAAACCATATCTCATAATTAAATCATTGGTTAAATACGCTTAAGCATTATGGACATTATCCTCGGCTTTTGTACTTTTTCCTCGGGCTTCCCTGCCCCAAATGCCATCATACCCTGTGATGACAAAAACTCTTTATTTACACGATCTGTAATTTCCTTAAATATTATTTTATATGCCTCACAGTGAGGGTCCACACCATCAATTTCCGCCTTATTAGTTTCTTCATTAATTTTTAAAGCATTATAAGGACATCCTCCTCTACAAAACTTCATATATGAACATCTTTTGCACTCTTTATCTACATATTCCTTAAATTCATCAAGAAGCTTTGCAGGTGCAGATTTAGAGAGATCCTCAACTGTTGGGTGGTCACGGACATTACCCATCACGTACTCAGGCATTCCTACAAATCTATAGCAAGGATATATGCTCCCATCCGGCCCTACTGCAAATGTATCCCCCATACAGTCCACATAAGTACAGACAGTCCCCCTACGAGTAAGTACACATTTACAGAGATGGTCTATGTTCATAATTTCAATTTCACCCATATTTTCTAAATATTTGTCTAAAAGATAGATCAAAAGCTCCCCATACTTTTGCGGATCAATGGCCCACTTAGTAGGGTCTTCACTGCGCAGTGAAGGTAAAGCAGGGTGTAATTTAAGTGTCAAACCTTTTTCAAGGAAAAAATTAAAGATATCCTCTTTATAATCTATAGAATAAGAAGTAAATGTAGAAATAAAACTGACTTTTAAACCATGTGCCTTTGCAATTTCATAGCCCATCATGGTCCTTTCATAATAACCTTTCCCCCTCTGAAAGTCATTAAGTTCCTTAGGCCCGTCTAAACTTGAACCTATTGGAATATTATACTCGCTGAAAAGTTCAGCAAGTTCATCTGTCATATTCCATAGATTAGTCTGAAGGGCAAATGCAGGTTTCAGATCATTCAAACCGTTTCTAAGCATTGGCAACGCTTTTTTATAAAAATCCAGACCCGCAAGTAGAGGTTCTCCCCCATGAAATGTAAATGTAACTGGTTCGTTGCGGAATGTCTTAAGCCAGTTAACGATTTCTTCAACAGTTTCAATGCTCATTACAGGAGATCCCTCCTGCGAACTCCAGCAGTAGTTGCACTCAGAAGGACAGCCCAAAGTAGGAATTATCATTACATGAAAAGCCATTTTAACACCATTTTTAGTTATTAAAAATTCATATGTTAATAACTTAATTTTTCTATTTATATATTATCCTATTTTTCAATTTTTAAATTGAAATAAATATAAATTATTAATTAGGTTATACCCTGTTTAAAATATAACAATATTAAACTGCTAAAAATATAAAATTAGATTTAAATAGATAGTTAATGAAATTAAAACTCGGTTAAAAATTACTTTTAATCCCCTTTACTTCTTAAAATATGCTGTGCGGCTGCCATATTTTTAAGATCAATTTATAGTACCCACGATAATTTGAAAAAGCTTATATATCTAATCATAAGAAAATAGTTTGTAATTAATAAATTATATTATTTTAAAACGGTGGTTTGAGATGTGGAATGAAATAGGCTTCCTGATAGTCGTTTTAATTATTGGAGGATTAGCCGGAGCTGTTATAGTTATGTATAACAGTTTAATTAAGCTTAGAAACGGTGCAGATAATGCATGGTCACAAATTAATGTTCAATTAGAACGAAGAGCAGATTTAGTATCTAACCTGGTTGAAACAGTGAAAGGATATGCTAAACATGAAAAAACTACACTTAAAGGAGTTACTGAAGCACGAGCAGGACTATCAAATGCGGAAACTGTAAAAGAAAATGAAAAAGCAAATACTCATCTAACTAAAACTTTAAAAAGCCTATTTGCAGTTGCAGAAGCTTATCCTGATTTAAAAGCTGACGAAAGTTTCGAAGATCTAATGAAACAGCTGTCTGAAACCGAAAACCAGATTGCATATTACCGCCAGTTGTACAATGATGTGGTATGGCAGTATAACAATAAATGTCAGATGTTTCCAAGCAATATCATCGCTAGCTTCTTTGGATTTGAAGAAGAAAGATATTTTGAAATTAATGAGAACGAAAAAGTAGTCCCACATATTAATTTCTCAAGTGATGACACATTAGAAGCAGAAAACATTTAAAGCAAGTAAAAACCTAATTAAATCCTTTAAATTAACTTTTTTTGTATATATGCAATTATTATCCAAATAGTGATTTATTAAAACTATTTTTTTAATTATTTTCCATTATTTTAGCTAAATTGCAGCTAATATAACTATAAAATTACATTTAGTCTTTTATACTCTAATTGGAGTAATACAGCAACCCAGTAATTATTTAATAAAAAATAAAATATATGTATGATTACGATCAAAAACAGTAGTGGTGGTCTTATGGTTGACACCCATGATATTAAAGGCAAAGGTAAAGAGTTAAAAGGAAAAATAAAGGGTAAAACTGCAGAAGAAAAAGGAAAACTTAAAGGCAAATCCGCTGAATTAAAGGGTAAGCTGAAAAAGTAAAAAAAATAATTCTACTGCATATTCCCTGGTATAATCTGTATCCTACAAATGAACATTCAAACCCAAACTAAATCATCTTCTGAATTAATGTACGGCCCATTTTGGTTAATATTTGTAATCTGATTGAATTAAGGATTAATTGGTGATATTATGATTAAAACATTAAATCAAGAAAAAATAGGGCAGCCTCGAAAAGGTTTCGTTAGTTTTAAACTAGAATTTACAGATGATAAGCTGTCTAAAGAAAATATAGAGGATATAGATAAAAAATTACTGGAATATAAATCACATGTAACTCACTTTAAAGAAGGCAGTGCTTATGAATATGAGATAGATCCAGAAGACAAAATCATTAATGTAATAATACATTATCCCCTTAAAAAATGGCCTGTTGAGGAACAAAGAGATATTAAACTAATTAACGATTTTGCAGACGATTTTCAAGAATTTTATGAAAGTAAAGTTGATCACTAGCTTATTTTTAACAACTTTAGTGTATACTCTTAAAAATTAAATAAACTATAACTACGCTCATGTCTAAATGGTTGCGCCGACATTATTTGAATTTTTATGAGTTACATGGTTAAGTAAATTACACTTTTCCAAATATAATTTCATATAATTAATTGATATTATAATTTAACATAAAGCATGAAGTGCGCGCATGATCATGAGCGAAAAGCTAAATTAATAGAAACCCATTAATTAAATGCTGCAGATAAATAAACTATAAAAACTAAATTTGTAAAATATAAACCATTTCATTAATTAATTTCAATAAACGCTGCTTTAAACCAATCAACTAAAAAAGTGGTATTATGAAGAATAAACATTCTAAAAATAAAGAAGAAAATCCATTAAAAGAGCTTGATAAAATTAAAGTACACTCATTTAAGGAATTGGAACATGAATATTTTAATGATATGAAATTTGAAGATTTTCAAAAGGAAAGGTTAAAAGAATTTGATAAAAAAGAATTAAAAGATTTCAAAGAATTTGTAGAAGATTCAAAGATGGATTCATCTTTAGAAAATCTAAAATTAGAATTGAATTCTGATGACACAATAAAAAATATCCTAAAAGAATTAAAAGACATTGGAATAAATGGGAAACGTCAGCTAAAAATTATAACAATGCTCAAAAAAGAAATTCAGAAATAAAAAAAGATACTATTTTAATTATTCTTTATGCTTATTAATTGAAGATGTATTCCATTATCATTTCTAAACGTTTTTCGTGTTTTATCAATAATAAAAGTTATATACCTGTTATAACAATGTTACATTGAAGATATTTTAAAATGTGTCTTCAAACCCGGGAATTTGCTGCTTTTTAAAGCACTGCCCTGAACTAATTACAATCAACCAAGTTAGTTTATGGCGCTTTTTTATAAAAGATTTCGTTAGCCTGTGTAGCTCAAAGGCCAGAGCAGTTGCCTCGTAAGTAACAGATAGGGGTTCGAGTCCCTTCACAGGCTTAAATACAGTTATTTTTAAAAATGTTATTCAAATATAACAATAATTAATATTTTTATGTTTCAAATCATCCAGTTAATAAGCTAACCCGCTAAAAATATGACGTGAGTTATAAACCCGTGCATTAACTTATAAAATTTTTACCTTAAATTAAATTTTTTAAATTTAAATCCAATCAAACTCCGTGTTTGGATTCACCTTGGTTTTTAATACAGTCCAAGATTTAATAGTGGTTTCTTCCTTGATAAATTTGGATATATCCTCAACTTCATCGTAATTATATAATATAATGTCATATCTATCGTAACTGACAGTTATATCTGCAATACTTTTGAATTTTTCCTGCAGCAGCTTAATATTTTCTTTCACTTCTTCAGAACTCATAATTATGGTATATTTTTAGGGACTAATAAATTTGTGTTTTCTATATATTTAGCTCACAATGAAAATTAATCTAACATTATTAAATAACCAAATAATACTATCCTAAACCCAATTTGTATCATTAACTATTCGTTCTTTAGATCCGGCGTAAATTGAATCAAATTTTACAGTTTTAATTATTAATTCAACATAAAATCAAATTGACCTTCTTAAATTTTAATAAAATAATGCACCATCCCCAAATTTACTTAATCTCGCTTCAACAATATAAATTTATGAACAGCTGCATATCCCCATTTATTTACTTATTTTCTTTTTGCTTTTTATGTTGGATATAAGTTCGCCAAAAAATAATTGGGGCCATATTTTATCTGATAAGAACATAGTTATATCTTAAAAAATGTATGTGGCCCTTTTAAATGCATTTATGAGTAAATGAGCTTACATTTTGATTTAAAATTTTTTTTAATCACTAAAAAATATTTTTATAAGCTAAACTAAATTGAGTACCTGAAAATAGATATTAATTATATATATAAAAAATTAATAAAAGTAAAATGAGTTTTTAAAACACTCATGTCTATGTGCATGAATTTATATTTTAGTTAAATTATAATTGAATATAATAATTAAAAACATGTATTTATCAACGATACACGTGAAATTACATTAATTCACACCTTCAGGACATGAATGTTTAAAAATTTTTTAGTAGGACTACATTGAGATCAAAGATGGAATTCTTAATTTTAAATATAGAATAACACCTCGATTTCAAAATTTAAACTAGTTTAAATAATATTACAAGTTTGTACTTGCTATTTGAGGTAAATAACATGTTGGAGTTTAGAGAATTCAAAATATTAGATAGTGGTAGTAACTTAATTACTCCAATTAAATTCAGC
This sequence comes from Methanobacterium sp., assembly GCF_038562635.1. Taxonomy (NCBI): domain Archaea; kingdom Methanobacteriati; phylum Methanobacteriota; class Methanobacteria; order Methanobacteriales; family Methanobacteriaceae; genus Methanobacterium; species Methanobacterium sp. Next base: position 764,440 of record NZ_JBCFBO010000001.1, read on the forward strand.
TTTACAGATAACGAATTAAAAGAAGAATCTCTGGAATGTATGTATGAAAAACTAAATGAATATGAAATGTATTTAGAATATGATTGTAAAGGTGAATTTAATATTGAAAATAAAAAAGAAATTATTATTGAAATGATTATAACATTTCCAAGTAGAAAAGTTCCTGAAGATAAAAAGGAACTAGAAGAATTTATCAACAGACATATAATGGATTTCAGTGAGTATTATTATAAAATAAATAAATTAGAGAACTTAATTAATGATAATTTAATAGCACCTACCTAATTTTTGTCAGATAATTATAAATAATGTTCTGTAAATTAATTTGATAGTTATTTATTATTTGGATACTATTTTTAACTGTCCATTTACTGCATATCTCCATTTAGTTGTAAAAGCAATAGAAATGAGAGATATAAAATAACATTTTTAAAGCTTAATATTAACTTTTAGATTCCTCATTTCAATTTAAACTAATTGATCCTCTAAAATTTTTGATGTTATCCCCCGAACTTATAGATTATTTTAACAAAAATTTAATGCTTTTTTAATTCAGGTGACTTTGTATGTACTGGATTAACAGGAAAAAAATATAAGACATTAAAACCAATATTAATAATCATATTCTATAACTTATTATAACTTCGATATATTCAGCTATTATTAACATGATAGTCCCCTCTAACGATGATCTTATTCTTATTATTTTTATCAAAATTAATGGAGGTTGATGATGTGAGTAAAAAATCAGTTAATTGGTGGAATATTATAAACAAAATCAGCCACGATAAATCCACATGGGATTATCTAGAACCTGCAGAAATAGTAGAAATCCTGCAGAGAGTAACTGAAGCAAAAGAAAAGATAGTCGGGCTAGACAGATACATTCGTATCCATTTAGGCCCTGCATTGCAAAAATTACAATTTTTAACGGATCCATGGTATGTCTATAATTTTCAAAGTTATAGGTACAATATATAAAAACATTTCTAATCCACCATTTTTTATTTTATGGCATCAAAATTATTTAAACATAATTAATTCCTTTAATTATCATCCAATTTATTATAATAATCAATATCATTAACCAGAACTTAAAAAACTTGATGATATTAGTTTTTAATAGAATAATGAAGGCCAATAAAAATAGTTACTGACCTTTATCAGTTTATCGAGTTATTTTTATTTTAACATTTCTTTGATCGCTTTCATTATCTCAAGTTTCTTTTCTATCATAGAACTCTTCATATCTAATTTAGCAGCCATAAGTTTCTTTTTATGTTCCATCATCTCACGTTTTTGCCCTATCATATCAATTTTAAGATCCAATTTCATGGCTAAAAGTTTCCTTTTGTCATCATCTGAGAGCATTTCCATTATTTCTTTAGTCATCATCTTTTTTTTCATCATTTGTTCCATCATCATCATTTCTTTCATTTTTCCCATCATCATTTCCTCTTTCACATTATCACCTCATATCTTATATGTAATAATTTTATGCTTATTTGTATTAAAAAGTATCCAATTACAGATATACCTCATTTTAACACAGTTAAGTAAAGCAAAAAATACGGCCAAATTAAAATCAAAATCAGATCAAATACCACATTTACTTTTTAGAACTTAAAATGACCCATAAAAATCGAATCTAAAATGAAAATACATCTCAGCAATATTATTATATAGTTTTACAAGATCATGAGATGCAAGAGTTTGTGGATCACTCACCATCATATATCACTAAAAAAAATGAGATGAAGAACTGTTTCTTATGGTTTTTTTAGTGAGATGTTACTTATGACACCATTAACCATCCCCTTAACTGATTAACTGCACTTCATGTCTTTTTCATGGCTGTTTGCACATCAAATGTGATAGCTATCTTATTTTAGCAGTTATGTAGCAATCATCGTAACTACAATCTATTTTGATTTAGTTATTTTATTAGGTTATGTATGGCTAAGGATGTCCCACTTAACTTGAATTTAGTTAACCCTAAAATCAGAAGGAATAGTAAAATAAAACGTTGATCCGTTCTTAAATTCTGATTCAACCCATATTTGTCCCCCATGACGTTCAACTATTTTTTTACAAACTGCAAGTCCAATTCCAGTCCCAGAATATTCATCTCGAGTATGCAATCTCTGGAATACTTCAAATATACGATCTCTAAACTGCGGTTCTATGCCTATTCCATTATCAGCAACTGAAAATATATAGTTAGTACTTACTTTTTTGCAAGAAATATGGATTTTCATTTCTCCTTGGTTTTTACGAAATTTAATTGCGTTACTTATAAGGTTCTGGAAAAGCTGGATCATTTGTTTATCATCTACTATTACGGTAGGAAGTGGATCTATTGTAATTACTGCATTACTTTCATCAATAGCTATTTTCAAACTATTTAATGTTTGATTTAAAATTTCTTCGAAATCAGAGAGTTTAAATTCGTTATTTCTTGTATTAATCCTCGAATAATCCAATAATGCTTTAATCATTATTTGCATCCGATTTGCACCATCTACGATATAATTTATAAATTCATCTGCATCTTCGTCTAACTTATGATTATACCGCCGCTTTAAAAGTTGTGTAAAACTAGCTATTGTTCTAAGTGGCTCCTGAAGGTCATGGGAAGTGACATAGGCAAACTGTTTCAGTTCGTCATTGGAGCGTTTCAGTTCATTTATAAGAATATTCAATTCAGCTGTTCTTTTCTGAACCGTTAGTTCCAGTTTATCATGTGCTTCCTTTAATGATTCTTCAGCCCTTTTACGCTCTGTAATATCGCTGTTAATTTCCATAAAACCAATTGGGGCATTATTTTCGTCCTTCTGTAATGCCCACCTACTGGAAACTATAATCTTTTCACCACTGCGCTTTGTATGAATTAATTCACCTTCCCAGTAACCTTTAGAAAGAAAACGTTCACATGTTTCATTTAATGAATCTGGAAATTCAGTTTTAAGTAAGTCATGAGTAACTTCCCCCAAAACTTCTTCTTCATGCCAGCCATACCTTTCTTCAGCACCTCTATTCCAAAAAGTAATTTTATCTTCCATATCATGGACAATTATGGCATCATGAGTGAGATTAAGCAAATCAGCCTGTTTTTTTAATTTTTTTTCTAATTTGTATTTATAAAAAGCATTTTCTATGTTACATTTTAGTTCATAAATACCGGCTGGTTTTACAATAAACCCATAGGGTTCAGTTAATTTAGCCCTTTCAAATGTTTTTTTATCAGAATAAGCGGTTAAATATACTACCGGAACATCAAAACGTTTTTTAATTAATTTTGTAGTTTCTATACCATCCAGTTCCCCTTTAAGTACAATGTCCATTAAAATTAGATCTGGTTTTAACTTTTTTATCTTGTTGATAACATCTTTTCCAGTATCTTCAATTGAAAGTACTTCAAATCCTAACTTTTCTAGTGATATCTTAATGTCTAAAGCTGTGATTACTTCATCTTCAACGATTAAAACTTTTATACACATTTAAAGTCCTTCATTTAATTTAATATAATTTCAAAATTATTAAAATATGTAATTATTTGTATTATACTATGATTAGAGTTACATCTATATAAATTAAAGGTTTAATTAGAGCAGATAGTAAAATAGAATTTAAAAATCAAAAAATAGTTATCGTACATTTAATATGCCCCCATTCCTTAAAATTAAATAATTAAAAGCAGATTAGTGTAAAATTTAGTCAATTAAATCAAAAACATTATTTAAATAGGTATTAACAAGATACATCCTTTCTAAGTACTTATCTTTCTTTTAAAATAAATTCAGAAATTAATGAACCAAAAGTACAAAATTTTTAATATTATTATTTATAAAAATAGTATTATGTCGGATCAAAAAATGAATGATAAACAGATAGTTAAAAAATCAGAAAGCATAGAGGAAGGCTATCTAGACATAATAGAAAACACATTGAAAACATTTAAAGAACAAAAGAAAGCAGATATTCATTACTTAGATAATATTGAATATATATTAGAAAATTACAAAAAAGAACTGGAATATATGGACAAGAAGAATAAAGAAATGCACAATAAAATCGTAAAATTAATTGAACATAAAAAAGTTCTGGATGATGAAGTTAAAGAAGACTTAAAAAAAACTGACAAACATATTCAACTAATTAAAATCCAAAAAGAATTGTAACTAAATTCAAAGTTAAATAACTAATTTTATTTCATAAAATTATATTAATATCAGTTTATACTGGTTATTGTATAAAATTAAGCTCAATATCACCTTTATTTATTATAACATTCTTTAAATGATTCTTATTTTGTCAACTTTATATATATCAACTAATTCATCAAAGTTTTCATTCAAATCAACAATTAATATGTTATTAAGGTTTAAAAAATCAGTATTTAGCTGTAATCCATTACGAGATATAATTTTTGAACCCCCTCTTTATCAAAATAAAACAAAAAACCAACTATTTTTCTTTAAATACGTTTTAGATCTTTGTCAGAATTTTGAAATGTAATAAAATTAATTTGAAAGGTCAAATACTTTAATTAAAATAATAACAAATAGCCAGAGAATGTAATACTATTATAAATGTATAGAAAAGCTTATTAATGATTTAGATACAATATGTTAGTATATTACTGATTTATAACTATCTGTACTAATTACGCCGCTTCAAATGTACCGGCATTATATTAATAATTCTGTTTATTTTAATCAAAATTTCGAGGTGATAGATATGAAAAAAACCGTAGTAAATTGGTGGAATATCATAGTTAAATTAAAAAATGACAGCTCTTTATGGGACTATCTAGAGCCTGCAGAGATAATGGAACTTGTACAAAGAATGAAAGAAGCAAAGGACATGATAGCAGGGTTAGAAAAATATATTAATATAGATTTAAGGCCTGCATTGCAGAAATTGAATTTTTAATATTCAATTAGCCTAATTTCTATATAATTTGCTTTTTGTATTAACCCCATTATTTTTCATTATAATTTAAAAGATTATTTTTAAAGTTTATTTATGATTTAGAAGTTGAATAATTATATTTTAAGATAAAAAGACTAATTAACTATTTTCAAGTAAATCTACAAATTAGAAGAACATAAAAACGTGAAAATATAAATTTAATTATTATTTCAAGATATATTCTCCCTACTAAAAAACATTTTAAAAGATTTAGAATTAAAGATTAATCTTAACATTATGTATACCATCATCGATTACTTTTTAACCTGTTATTAATCCCACAATATGAATCTTAAATACATAAATGTATATAATATTAAATCCAAATAAGGTAATACTGGAAGTTTTTTTTCTTGGAGGTTGAAGAAAATCTCTTGAGATTTTAGAAAATACATAGTATTTTCTAACCGGAGGAAACTAAGTTTCCCCGGCCCCGAAAACGGAGTTTTCGAGGGCTCCCAAAAAATTCTATGAATTTTTTGAGGATTTTCTGAACCGGGAAAAACTTGTTTCCTCGGCCGCAAAACTGTCAAAATCAAAGATTTTGACGCCATGAAAATTTTCAATTCTCGCAAATGAAATTTGCGAGTTTGAAAATCAAAGATTTTCAATTTTCACAGGCTTTGTTTTGCAGGCCCCAAAAATATCTTCATTTTTGGAGGTTAAAAAGATGTCAGAAGAAAATATTGTATACATTGGAAATAAACCTGTAATGAACTATGTTCTAGCTGTAGTAACTCAAATGAATGGTGGCGTTCCATCAGTTATGTTAAAGGCCAGAGGAAGAGCCATAAGTAGGGCAGTTGATGTTGCTGAAATTGTAAGGAACAGATTTATAACCGAAGCGGAAGTAGGAGCTATAGATATCAGCACAGAAGAAGTATCAAACATGGAAGGATCAAACAGTAACGTTTCAGCCATTGAAATACAACTCAGCAAATAAAATCTAAAAATTCTTATAAAACCTCTCTTTAAAGAGAAATCTTTTTCTCTTTAAAACTTAATTAATTTTTTAAATTTTTCATTAATAAAAATTCTGACTTTTAAATCTATTTTTTTAAAATAGAAATTAAATTAATAAAAAAAGTTCATTCAACTATTTTAAAATTAAATCTAGAATATATAGTCATTTAATAGTTAAACACTCATGTTCCAAGTTGTGCAGAATATATTTCATGTGGAATACTTCAGTATTCCACATATTTTTAAGATAATTCCACATACAAGTTATAATTTAACATAAAGTATATTCATGCACATGATCACAGATATGAACATAGCTAAAATAACATGATTATGTATTCTAAATACACATGAACTTATTAATTTTTGGAGTCGCAAAGTTTATATTTGATTAGAAACATCTTCATTATATCTTTATATTGCGATTATATCTATTTAGAATCAGATTTTACCATTTAAATCAGGATTCATATTTCTTTTTTAATAAAAGTTAACTAAAATGGAGGTTTTCATCCATTTAGGTTAATTAATCTCCATTTATACTGTTAAATTGTATCTAATATTAAAAATTGGAATGACCACAAATGAAATTCAGGAAAAACACAGAAAACAAAAAAGAATCAGAGGATTTATTAAAAAAAGCGAGCAGATGCAACCCTAAAGGGCTAAAAGAACTACTTAAACAAATTGAAGCGGAAATTGTTGTGTGTAAAGGGAAAAATCATGACCTTTTAATAGCAAAGACCATAATTACCAGCAGGTTAGCTTCAATGAGAGATAGTGGTAAAATACCATTATAATCTCTCCTTATTTTATAATTCTAAAATTAATAGATTATCTAATTAGTTATAAGGCCAGTTGCCAAGTAATTTCAATGCAAGCCTACTTTTTATCAGATATTTAATTAACAAAACTGATATTTAACAAGCTGATATTAATATTCAACAAAATTAAGGATTATTGGACTTGAACATGTTACGCTCATTCATGACATGTGTAAACTGTACTGATTCGTTTAATAAATTAAACAACTATAAAAAAAGATATACAGAATAATATTCAAGTCATGAGCGTAAATAGGTCCTAGCCCGTAAAAAGTTAATTATTCAAGTTAACATTTATTTTGCTGCAGTCAGTGGAATTTTCCAGATATAACCAATTCTTTTTGCGGTTTCAGATCTCTTTCCTTTCTTTTTATTCTCGTTTATGTAGTCTTCACTACCTTCCCATTTTTCCACATTTTCATCAAGATATTTGGCTATTTCTTCACTGTATTTTCTTGTTCCAATGGTATAATAATCAGCTTCATTACGAATATAACTAATTCCGTCGCCTTTTTCTTCCATAAAATTTGATATTTCAATTAATTTTTCATAAAACTCTGCATCTACCATTTAATTTTTCTCTCCTTTTTATAATTTAATTATACAGTCTTACGCCTTGAACTTCATTTCTCCATTTTTATTTAAAATTTTCCAATGGAGATAAGGTAAAATAAGCAATGTTACTTATGTCTTATCTACATATATGTTTCTTTTTATTGCAATTAAATAGAAAAATTTAAATTGTAAATTTGAGATTTGAAGATTATTTATATTATTTTTTCTCCTATTTAAAAATAGGGGGTAAACATTTTGAAATAATGAAAAATTGTTTACCTATATTTTGAGACTTTAAAGTCTGCCAAAATTTACAGTATTATTAATTAAACAAATTGCACATCATATGCGAATAATTATTTATCAAAATGTTAAATTACTATTAATTATGTCAAGAGAAAGCATTTATAATCGATACATTCCTGCAGTTATTCCAGATCCCGAAAATGATAATTGCGCATACTGGTTCGTGTTTAACCAGAATAAAATGTTGATAACCCATAACAAGATTAAGATCCCCTGCACAAAAAATATAGAAGAAGTTGATATTTTTCCAATTAGAACCCATTATCTTGGAACATTGGATGGGCATCCCTGTTACTCTGCAGAAGTCAATTCTGATACAGATGAGCTGAAAAAAATGGATTTTAGAGAGCTTCGTTCATTATACGGCGTTTTAGATGAAGATGTATTCCTTCTAGCTGGAAAAGCTTTTCAGATTGTAAATTGGGATCAGACGCACCAGTACTGCGGTAGATGCGGCTTTCAAACTGAGGCATTGGAAGGTGAAAATGCAAAAATCTGTCCAGAATGCGGATTCATAAGTTACACCCGCATCTCTCCAGCCATAATAACCGCAGTATTGAAGGATGATAAAATTCTCCTGGCTCGTGGCAGTAATTTCCCCAAAAACTGGTACAGTATTATTGCAGGATTTGTAGAACCTGGGGAAACCCTTGAAGAATGTGTAAAAAGAGAAGTTACAGAAGAGGTAGGTATAAAGGTTAAAAACATAAGATATTTTGGAAGTCAACCATGGCCATTTCCCCATTCATTGATGATTGGATTTATATCAGAGTATGAAAGCGGTGAAATATGCGTTGATAACTATGAAATAACAGATGCAAAATGGTTCGGTATTGATAATCTTCCAGAGCTGCCTTCAAAGATGAGCATATCCCGAGAAATTATAGACTGGTACATAGAATCAATGAAAGAAAAATAGCTTTAAATTATTTATAATCAAGTTTGAATTATATTAACAGCTCGAATTTGTAAAATACAGATCTATATTATTTTTTGACAACCGCAATTCTTATCCTTATGACTGATCTATATTAGTTTAGTTAAAAACTACTAACTTTAGGATCTATTAATATGAATGAAATATCAACCAACCTTATCGAATCATTGAAAACCATGGGATTAGCCGAATACGAGGCTAAAGTGTACTCTACTTTGGTATTATTTGAACGTGCAGAAGTTAAACGTATATATGAATATTTAAACGTGCCTAAACCAAGCGTATATCAAAGTTTAAAAGGGTTGATGGACAAGGGCCTGGTAATGATGGTTAGTTCCAAACCTGCAATTTACAGGGCCACCCCACCTAAAATAGCCCTTAAACATCTGATAGAAGTCCATAAAAATGCAGAAAAAAGTGCCCTAGAAGAATTAGAGCATCTTGAAAAAAGTAATTTAGAGGCGGAAGATTCTGAAATCATATGGACTCTCTTCGGCGGAAATAATGTTGAACACAGCATGGAAGAGTTAATAAGTAAAGCCAAAAAGTCAATAAAGGTTCTTCTCCCTACAGAATATATAGATTTCCTTTCTTTTGTAAATAACAAAGACTTAAAAATTGAATTATTAATATTTGGGAAGGACACGTCCATTGCAAGTCGTTACAACTTAAAAAACTTAACTGTGCATGATGGGCAGGAAATAGATGTTTTAGACTTCGGGGATCTTTCTAAATATTTAGATAACCTCCCTTTACCTCCAGAACAGTATGCTAAATCAATATTTATATTCATTGATAATAATGAATTTATGTTTGTACCCCCATATCCTGGAAAGACCAAGTCTGGCGTTACATCAAAAAACCCATATCTTATAGGCCTTGTAAATATAATAGCTGGTGCAGTATGGGAGCACACTCCAGAAGTGCCATTAAAATAAGCCAAAGAAGATACTTTAATTTATTTTATACTGAAAATTATGATAATTTCCAGTATATACATTATAAAACCATTAACTATTCTTTTAAAGATTTTTTTTAGTATATACGATATTTACAGAAATTTGTAAAGATCATCTAATAAGTAGTTTTTAACATAACTACTATCAAAAAGTTTATATACTTAATGGCCATTTATATATTTCTTTACGTAGTTGTCATGTGCATAACTACCACACTTGATTATTCACATAATTATTCAATATAACTATTTAAAAATAAGGACGGAGATTAATGATAAAAGGGATAACAGAAATCTTTAAAAATGATATTAAAGCCATTATACGCAACCCAGTAGTCATATTTGTATTACTCGTAATTATCTGTATACCTGCACTTTATGCATTACTTAATATGCAAGCAACATGGGATCCCTACAGCGAAACTCAGAATATTAAAGTCGCAGTAGTTAATAATGATTCAGGTTATAATACTAATGGTACGCACTATAATGTTGGAAACACATTAGTTGATGAATTAAAAAATAATAAAAATTTCAGCTGGCAGTTTGTTGACAAAGATACTGCCCTAAATGGCGTTAAAAATGGAACATATTATGCTGCATTAATAATTCCAAATAATTTCAGTGAAGATTTACTTTCCATTGAAACAACAACCCCCCAACAGGCTAAAATACAATACCTAGTTAATGATAAATTAAATCCAGTCGCCCCAAGGCTTACAAATGCAGGGGCTGATGAAGTACAAACTAAAATTAACAATGAGATAGTTAAAACTGTGGACGGAATTATTTTTGGTAAGCTCAGTGATGTAGGGGACATAGCTAAGGAAAACAAAGCAGAATTCCTTAAACTAAGATCATTTGTAAATGAACTGAACGGAAAAATAAGTGCTATAAACTCAGATATATCAGAAGCAAATTCAGACATGAGTACTATACAAGAAATATGGCCCAAAGTTAGCGCAGCACTACCAGAGATACAGAACTATTCCAATGCTATAAGGAAAAATTATGATTCATTATATAATCAAATTGAATCCAATCCTCAAGCAGCTTTAAGTAAAGTTCAAAACATGGAAACACAGTTAAACACAACTATAACTGGCCTTAAATACGTTGACGCTATTTTAACCAGCTTATACAATGCAACAGGGGACGCTCAGTTAAAACCAATCATCACACAAATTGAAACTGATATTGGCTATGGAAATCAAGCATTAGCTGTATTACAAAAAGTAGAAACTGCTATAAAAGAAGGTAAAAATCCAAAAGGAGAATTAGCACAATTAAAAACTTTAATCGACGAAATGGACGATGGAGTAAATACATTAGTAGCTAACAAAGCAAGCATAAATCAAAAAATTAACAGCGCAGCGGCCAAGTTAAGTTTAGTCAACTCAAAATGGCCTACAGTTAAAAGTGCCATACCCATAGCTGCAGCCAAACTAAACTCAATAAATGTGGCAGATATAGACCAATTAATAGCATTCTCAGATACCAACCAGGGTGATGTTAAAAATTACTTCGAAAGCCCAGTAGAATTAGATAAAGAAAGCATGTATCCTGTGGATAACTATGGATCTGCTCTAGCCCCATTTTATATACCAATATCACTGTGGATAGGATGTATCATAGCCGTTGCAATGATAAGCATGCGGGTAAAAACAGGCAGAATATATAATGCCGCCAGTGTTTATCTTGGAAGAATGGGAATCTTCATAATAATAGCCATACTGCAGGCATTACTAGTTGCAATTGGGTCATTATACCTGCATGTGCAGATTTCATCAGCGCTGCTGTTTGTTTTGACCACACTGTATATTGGTATATGTGCCATGATAATAGTCTATTCAATGACATCTGCTTTTGGAAACGCTGGAAAAGCACTAGCCATCATAATACTTGTGCTGCAAATTACAGCAACAGCGGGAATTTTCCCACTGGAGATACTGCCTCCATTTTTCCAGATGATACATCCATATTTACCCCTTACATATGGAGTTGGAGCTCTAAGGGAAGTAGTTGCAGGAGTTATATGGAGCACATACTGGTACAATATCATTTACCTGACAGTATTCCCAATTTTAGCCTTTGTTCTAACATTGTTGATCAAAGAAAAAGTAGATAAACGCGCCCAGTGGACAGAAGAAAAATTAAAGGAAAGTGGTTTATTCTAAGCTAAAATATAGCCAAATAAATCCATTTCTTTTTAATAAATAGCCCATTAGGGCTAACATTTTATATTTTTTAATTTTTCTAATTTCATATAATGCCATTTAAAATAGGTTTTTAATAGATACATAAATTAAATAGTCTAAACATGTTCAAAATGCAGTTTTAATAATTTACTTATGATTTTAAATCAGCAGCAGATTATTTTATAAGTAATGAACCTCTAAAATTAACTCTTATTAACAACCACATATGGCATCCCTTTCCACATTTGCAATTCAACATAAATGGCCCTAAAAGTTGATTTCCAATAAATATATATTACATAAAGACAATACTTTATTACTTAGTTTCGTATTTTATAAGAAAATATCATTTGAAATTGAATTATCCAATTAAATTAACGGAGGTTTATTACATGCCACTTCCAGAAACTGAATATCAAAAGTTAATTAATATTTTAAATAAATATAAAACACAATATTCTTTAACCTTCGAGGAAGATCTTAATGATATAATCGAAAGCATAGAACTAGATGCAAAAATAAGCCATAAGGATTTAAATAAGGCTAAAATAAAAGTTTTAAATACATTCAAGGGACCAGAAATTGGCGTTACATTCGAAGATTAAAATCAATGTTTCTTTTGTTTTAATATTGACATTTTAAATTATTCGTTAAATTTTATGATTTGAATTATTTTTCAAGGATTTTAAAAATCATGTTTAAATCTATTTTCCACGTAAATACGAACAGTTACAACAATATGCAAGATGGTTTAAATAAGATACAATAAAACATTTAAAAATCCATTACATCCCCCTGCTATTTCCATAAAAAGTACACGCATTTAAACAGCTTCAAAATTAGAATCGCCACAAAATGGACATTTAGTTTTATCTTCTAATTCCAAATTTTCGCTGGTTAATACCTTTATTCTGCTTGCTTTAGGAATAGCATAATTATTTCCACAGTTTTTACATTTTACAGTCTCACTATTTATATAAATCATGATTTTAACCCCCAAAATATTATTTTGAAACACGTATACAAATGTATTGTTATATATTATATTTTTATTATTACTTACATTTGGCAATCTAAAACAGTTTAGTATTAGGTATTTAGTTTAAAAATTAAAGATTTCATGCAGTTATTTTACTGTATAATCCTTGATTAATATTAATAATGTTAGTAAATTCCATAAAACGCATATCTATGCTTAATTAGTTTATACCATTTGAATTAGTAACATAACTGGTGCATTTAAATTCATTAAATCTAAAATAGCATAAACAATTAAAATAAAAATAAGATCACATTTGGAGGGTGCAAATTGCAGAATGCATCAGAGCGAGAAAAAGTAGGTAAACAAGCAGCTTATGTCGCCATATTTGGAAATATATTCCTTACAATATTTAATATAATCGTTGGGATATTTTCGGGAAGTACCGCGCTTGTAGCTGAAGGTTTTCACACATTATCTGATGTTTTAACTTCAGTTATAGCATTTATAGGTTTTAAAATAGGTATGAAACCAGCGGATGAAGAACACCAGTATGGTCATGGTAGAGCAGAGCCTATTGTAGGACTTATTATTGTCGTGTTTCTATTAATCGTGGCTTATGAGATAATATATGGAGCTTATGCCAAAATTATTCTTGGAGAAATAGTTGCACCTCCAGGTTTGATAGCTGCCCTAATGGCTGCAATTGGAATAGGTATAAACTATACAATGAGTACCTATCTTACACAATCTGGAGAAAGAATTAATAGTCCTGCGCTTATAGCTGATGGGAAACATCAAAGAGTGGATATATTCTCATGCGTAACTGTTCTAATTGGGGTCGTAATATCTCAATTTGGAATACCCATCATAGATACTATTGTTTCAGTATTTATAGCCATAATAATACTTAATACAGCTTTGCATCTAGCACTGGACAATTTTAACACGTTAATGGGTAAAATACCCTCAAAAGAGCTGATTGAAGATATTAAAAGTGCAGCATTAACATCGGAGTGTGTTAAAGGCGTCCATGATGTAAAAGTGAATAATATGGGGCCTTATGCATCTGCTGAACTGCATATTGAATTAAATAAAGATTTAAAACTTGAAAAATCTCATAAAATAGCCCATGAGGTTGAACAAAATATAATTAACAATGTTGAATCTATTAAAATGGTCAGTGTTCACACCTGCCCTACTGAGGTAATATGTAAGCAAAATTTAGAAAAAAAATGAACTATTATTCTTATTTTTTGTAACCCCTTAAAAATCTTTATCATTTAGCCATGCACGTACTGTTTTATTAAAAAGCTCTGGTGATTGTAAATTCCATAAATGATATAAACCTGGAGCTTTGAAGATTTGAGAATTGGCAAGACATTTATTCAAGTCCTCAGCAGATTCATGCACTATTTCCCATTCTGTTTCACCCATAGCTATTAAAACCGAGTTTTCTACTTTACATAATCCTTTAGGAATTCTAAATGCTGCATTTTCATTTAACATACGTTTAGTAAGGCCGTAAGTGTTAAACTCCATTATGTCTTTTCTATAATTTTCCAAATATTCGAGGGGTATCTTTCCATTTTCCAGAAATTTCTTTAATATAAAATCAGATTTCAAAAAAGGACGAAATATGATGCTCAAAGGCATCATTGTTAAAGCAAACCTTCCATAATAAGGTCGTACTACTGTTCCACTTGCCATTGCGTGATCTACAACTTCCGGTGCCATACCTAAAATCTGTATCACTAACTGACCGCCGAGGGATATTCCAATTATATGCGCTTTTCCATTATGCGCCCTATCCTTGATAAGTTCTATAATTTGTTCTGCAGCTGTTTCAATTGTAAAATGAGCTACATGCTTACTTTTTCCATGTTCAGGAAGATCAGGGACTAAACAATGATAATCTGTAAATCCATCCCGTTGTTTATCCCACATCCAGCCAGATAGCCCGCCACCAGTTATAAAAACTATTGACTCTTCATTTTCTTTGCCTGTCTCTTTAACAAATAGATCCATGAAATCCTCCCTAAATATTTGGTGATTATATCCTTCAGTACCTAATTATCACTAGATATCATATATATCATACTAGCCCAATATAATCTTTTTACAATAATAAATAGTATTTTATATCAAAATAAAATCTAAAAAATAGTTTTTTTAATCCCAAAAATTGGATAATAAACTTACTAAGTATATTAAAATACAAAATAAAATCTTTAATCCACTAAATACATTATTAAATACTAATTTGAATATAAATTGGTATTTAATGCCTATTTTTGTACAGAATTATACTTTTGATTAATAATAATATCTGTAACTTGTAGAAATCTTTTTATATTTAAATACTCAAACTATGAGTAACTTAGTAAGGTATAACTTAGTAACTTAACCAGGTTATACCTTAACAACCACATAAGTTAGTAACTTAATCAGTTATACATTAATAACACATTAACTTAATAAAAAGGAGAAAATGCATGGCAGAAATTATAGCAGTCCTTAATCAGAAAGGAGGAAGTGGAAAAACAACCACTGCCGTAAATTTAGCTACAGCACTGGCAAAAAAGGGTAAAAAAATAGCACTAGTAGACTTTGACCCCCAAGGTAATGCAACGACCTATCTGGGGTTGATGAAAAGGGAAATGAAAAATACTATGCGAGACGTACTTCACGAGAAAATCGACGCTAAAGATGCAGTACGGATTACTGAATATGAAGGGCTGGAATTAATTCCATCAAACATAAAACTCTCAGGTATTGAAGGGTATCTCAATGCTCAAACTTCCCCCATTTCAGTATTAAAAAGTAAACTGAAAAATATCAAGGAGGACTATGACTACATCTTCATAGACGCGCCCCCCACATTAAACATTATAGCCACAAATGTGCTTACGGCAGCAGACAGCGTAATTATACCAATCCAAGCCGACCCATTTGCGCTAGAGGGAATGGTAGACCTGCTTGAAGTTATTGATATTATAGCAGAAGACCTCAACAGTCCTACAAAAATTAAAGGAGTTCTTATAACTAAATTTAGAGCCAATACAAAATTAGGTAAAGAGGTTAAAGCCGAAGTGCAGAAATATTTTAAAAACGAACTATTTAAAACCACCATTCCAGATAACATTAAGGTATCTGAAGCTCCAGGATACAATAAACCAGTGATCATCTATGATCCAGATTGTGCAGGTAGTAAAGCCTACATTGAACTGGCAGATGAATTTCTAGCGAGGGAGAACAATGAATAAAGGAGGGTTAGGTTCAGACATGGGATCCATGTTAGAGCGAAGAGAAAAGAAAAAATCTCAAAAATCAGAATTTGCATCTGAAAAAATTAATGCAATACTACTTGAGGAACTTCACGATAAAATTAAAAATCAGCCCAGAATCTCATTCTGGGACCCGGAATCTAAAATTGTCCTGAATTATCTTAAAGAAACTAAACCCAAGTTCAGTATCAGTAAGGAAATTTCCAAGGTTTTACAGGAATACCTGGAAAAAGAATATCCTGAAATTTGGAGGGAAGTAAAAGAATTAAGAAATGAATAAGTGAATAACTTATTCATTTTTTACTTTTAACACATCCCTACACCATTGAAAATAATATGGAAAATTTACCTGTTTTACCTCTTTTATGCCCTTTTTTAATAAAAGGAACTGCTAAATAAACTATTTCTATAAAATCAATGTTTTATTTACTTATTAAATTTATAAGTTATACAGTTATTAAGTTATGCAGATAAGTAAAACCCATTTCAATATAAATTTATCAAACATATTTATCTAAACTTTCTATTTATTCTATTTCAACTCTACAAATCTAATTAGTGTTTCAAGGATTTAACTCGTTAAATTAAAACTAAAAAGAAAAAAAATAGTTAACTTTGAGTTTTTAAGTCTATTTCTTCTTCATTACCTAACTTCCCATTTGGTTTTTCCTGTTGGTGTATATATTTTTCACCCCTAAGTGCCGATAGTACGGCAGCTATAATTGTTAACAGTGCACCTATATAAAATGATATTTGTAGTGCCGGCATGAATGCTTTTGCAAAGATGGTTGGGAACCATGTAGTGCCCGTTAAAGTGCTTAAAGTAGATGGAGGTATATTAGATACGATTGGTGCGGGTAAACTTGTTAGTATTGTACCAACTGGATTATAACCCAGTAAACTAGAAAATAATGCACCTGTTGCTGGAATATTGCTTAGTAATGGTACTAAGTTAACAGCACCTATACTGGTTAATGAACTTGTTATTTCTCCAGGGAATCTTTGAGTTATTCCCACTATAACTATGGTAAAGAATACAGCCATACTAGCTGTAAAAGCAGTATTCATAAAGGTATAAATCATCCCCGAGGCCACTCCCCTTTCTTCTGCAGGAACAGAATTCATTATAGAAGCATTGTTAGGTGAACCAAATGTTCCAAAACCTATTCCCATCATTAACAGTACTAAACCAAATTCTATGTAACTGAAATTATAAGGTAATACAGCTAATAATAGGAAAGCTACTGTGGAAATTGCCATTCCAGTAGTGGCTATTAACCTGGATCCATATTTATCAGACAGCATACCTGATAATGGTCCCATAATACTCATTCCCCCTACTAATGGCAGCATGTAAATACCCGCCCAAAATGGAGTGGAATCGTAACTGTAACCATGTAAAGGCAGCCAGATGCCTTGCAGCATTATTACGAGCAGGAACATCACACCACCCCTGCTTAATGAACCTAAAAAACCCGCCAGATTTCCATATGTAAACATTCTAATTTTAAATAAGTCCAGTCTGAACATAGGTGATTCAACCCTATTTTCAATGAATGGGAATAAGATCAATGCAGCTACCCCCAGTATCATGGATGTTATCACCCATGGATTACTCCAACCCATAGGATCGTTACCGTAGGGCATTAGTCCATAAGTAACACCAATGAGTAGTAGTGTTACACCCAGAACAAATGTGAGGTTTCCCCAGTAATCAATTTTGGTTTTAATGGATTTAATAGATAATTCTTTTAATTTATAGTATGATAAGAAGGTTCCAATAATTCCGAAGGGTATGCTAACTAAGAACACGTACCTCCAATCGAATACCGCTAGTAAACCTCCCAGAACCAATCCTATGAACTGTCCTGACATAGCTGCAACGGTATTTATACCTAATGCTTTTCCTAATTCATTTGATGGGAATGCATCAGCTATTATGGCTGCACTATTTGCCATAAACAAAGCAGCTCCTACAGCCTGTATTAATCTAAATACAATGATCTCTACTGCACCGGCATCTCCTGTTGATGGTGTCAAAAATAGTAGTACAGAGGCGACGCTGAATATCAGGAACCCCCACCTGAACATTTTCACACGGC
Organism: Methanobacterium sp.; assembly: GCF_038562635.1. NCBI lineage: Archaea > Methanobacteriati > Methanobacteriota > Methanobacteria > Methanobacteriales > Methanobacteriaceae > Methanobacterium > Methanobacterium sp. The sequence continues at coordinate 782,523 of NZ_JBCFBO010000001.1, forward strand.
CGTGAATATCTGAGAGCCTGCCGAAAGAAAGAAGTAAAGTAGCCGTCAATAACGTGTAACCCATTATAATCCACAGTAGATACTGAAATGAATCCAGTGGATTAATCTGTATACCATTAAATATAGCTGGAAGAGCAATGAGTATAATACTCATGTTTATACTTCCAATCAGGCTTGCTATAATAACCGTTAACATTGCAGTCCATTTATACTCCAAAAACATCAACTCCGATAAAAATATCTTTTCACAAAAATATTTAAAAAGTCCAAATATTTATTTAAGGGAATCTTCTAATTCCGTTAACCTTTCAATTAAAATTCTAATATTTTCTTTCTTAGATTGTAATTTTTCTTTTTTAAAATCAGATAATAAGGCAATGTAACTATCTATTTCATTTAAAGCTGTATCTATCGCAATTTCACCGCGTTCTAAAGGTTTATCAATGGAATACCATAAACTTCCCATTAGTTTACGGATGGTTTCAAACCCAGTTTCAGTCAGCTCATACTTACCCTCATCCCCCTTCAATACAAGACCTTCTGCTTCTAATTTTTTAAGTAACGGATAAATTGCACCTGATGAAGGTCTTAATGCTTTATCCAAACGTTTATCATAATTATTATGCGTCATTTCTCGTATCATTTCATGATGTTTCTCAATGGAATCCATAATTTCCACGCCATTTTTAGGGGACTTCGATAAAACGTGCAACGTCAGAACTCTTAAACCGCCCAGTTTTTCCAGCTCATATAACTTCCCAGAAATATCTTCTAACCTTATCATAATAAAAATTCATGTCGATCATTCTATATATATCTTTTTATCGATATGTAAAAAAGGTATTATAAATGCTTATTTTTCTAAATAAATGATTTAAATGAGAATTAGTTTATATCTATATCTAATGTTAGATACAAATATGACATAAAATGGAGACATGTTAAGACATCATTTGAAAAAATAAATCGATTTTCAGTGAAATTATGGAATATTAAATGAAAATTAATCATTCACTTTTCTAGTTCCCTTATTTTAACTTTTTATTTATCCTATTTCAACCAACCATAGATTTAATAGTTTTTTATTGATTTAAGTGCATTTATTCCAAAATTCACTCTCCTAAACATTAAAAAACAATTTAAAATTAAATACACTGAACTTTTCCGCAGTACTTGTTTGGCACCTGCTGTTTAATTTCAAAATAATTATACTTGAACCCATTCCAGATACTTGTTTGCACCTGAAATTAATTCCAAAATTCTTACAAGGGGCTATAGTACTGCCATTTTTCATACAATCAATTCAATTTACTGTACTGAAATAGGCCTCAATATGCTTTAAAAAATAGTCATTACCTTTCTAAACAAATTTAATCTCATAGCTAAAAAAATTCTATTCTTTAATAGGTATCGTGAAGTAAAAAGTAGAGCCTTCTCCAAATTCTGATTCAACCCAAATTCGGCCATTATGGCGTTCAATAATCCTTTTAACTATTGACAGTCCAATTCCGGTTCCATGATATTCTTCTCTTGTATGTAATTGCTGAAATATTGTAAATATACGTTCAAAATATTGTTCTTCTATCCCAATACCATTATCTTTTATACTAAAAACATATTCATTCGCATTTTCATCTTTATATGCCGATATACTGATTTTAAGTGGTTCTTCACATTTTCTGAATTTGATAGCATTTGAAATAAGGTTTTGAAATACTCTTTGCAACTGTCCCCCATTTCCCACGACAATTGGAAGTTTATCATGTGTTATTTCAGTTTTAGACTTTTTAATTGAATCATGGAGGTATTCCATAGTTTGATTTAGTATTTCATTGAGATCTATAAGTTTAAATTTTTCTTTATTAGTTGTAACGCGTGAAAATTCAAGTAAATCCTGAATTTGTTGCTTCATTCGGATTGTAGCATCTACAATATACTCTATGAATTCATCAGCGTCACTATCTAATTTACCTTTATAACGCCTTTCTAATAATTGAGTGAAGCTGGCTACAGTTCTAAGAGGCTCTTGCAAGTCATGAGAAGACACATAAGCAAATTGTTGTAATTCATCATTAGACTCTTTTAATTCTTTTACAGCATTTTTAAGTTCAACTGTTCTTTCTGAAACTTGTTTTTCAAGATTTTCATGTGCTAGTTTCAATTCCTCTTCAGCTTTTTTACGTTTAGTGATATCTGTTACAGTTATGCGATACTTTTCATTAAACTTGTTGTATATTGGCATAATTTCCATATACCCATAAAAAAAATTTTTATTTCCTTTTAACTGGAGTTCTAAACTCTGAGTTTTACCAGTATTGATTGCAGTGGTAAGCAAATTAAAATAATCGTTTCTAGATTCATTTTGAATAAATCTGACAAAACCCCTCCCAATTATCCTCTTTTTTTCTAATTTAAGCAATTCAGCTCCTTTAATATTGATATTTTTTATATTACCATCTTTATCCAGTGAAAAATAACCTACAGGAGCATAATCGTAAAGTTCATGATATTGATTATAAAGATTTGAAGTTTCTTCCTGAGATTTCCTTAGTTCTTCATTTTGCATTTGAAGTTCTATTTGATGAACTTGGAGTTCATGCACTAACTCAGAAATATTTACTGGAATATTGCCCTTTTCCTCAGCCTTCCGCAGCTCTTCCTCCGCACGTTGACGTAATTTCTTTGTTTTGCCCATAATTTTCGCTCCAAATCCTTAATCAATAATTGGATGATAATTTATAAAACAAGTTAAAAGTTTCGTATTAAATATATGAGTTCCATTGAATTATACTTTATTGATTTTTTTTTAAAATGGGCATTCTGGGGTGTAGCTCCTTATCCAAGGCGGATTTTGATAGAGTAATAATCGCAAAATTCTCTCAAAATCCTCAAAAATCTCTGATTTTTGGGACTGTCAAACGTGGAGCGTTTGAGCATTGGAAATCAAAGCCTACAAAAATCTTTGATTTTTGTGGCGTCAAATCAAAGATTTGACAGATTTCCAAAGGTTAGAAAATACCACGTATTTTCTAAAATTCTTCGAATTTTGGTGCCGCAAAAATTAAAAATTTTTGCAGGGTTTTATTTTGCAAATATCCAGTCCTTAGACGGAGTCTTTTCCTGGGAGGTGGCGGGGTATTTAACGAATAGGGCAGATATACTATTAATCTTACTCTCTTGTCCCCGTTTGTGGTTTCTTTATAGATTTATTAATTGATATCGTTAAAAGAACTCGTTTGATTTGATTTCATAAAAAAGAAGCCATTAAAAAAGAATTTAATTTGCGGTCACATTAACTTACTAGTATCAATATTCAACAATTTCAAATAAGTTTTATAAGCCTTCACCACATCTTCTTTCAACATTTTATTTCTATTTTGATGTACAACGTTACAAGCAGCAAGGAAAGTTAAAGCAAAATTTTCAGTGGTGCCAAAAGTGCTTGAAGTTGAACCCCACCTTACAGTTGCAATATTTCCACGTATTCTATCTATTTTTCCAAAGAGTTTTTTGCCCTGTTTATCCCATTTAACGTCTTTAAGCTTATTATAGAATTCTTCATCTGGTACTTTGAAATTTACTGGTTTGTCAAAATCATCTAAAAGTGATATTAAACGTTCTAAAATAGCATGCTCTTTTACAGTGGAGTTACGGTTTAATTTTTTTTGAGCATGTGCATAATGTATACCCCCAATTAATGCAAATAATGCTTGAAAATGAGTTATAATGATCACACCTGTTAAAGATGCAACATAAAGAGGAGGATCCTTAAGAATTTCAGAAGCCAATTTAACTTGCTTTAATCTCATAAGATCATCCACAGTATCAATATACGAAGTCATTTCTTCAGGATTCTTATGACCAGCTCCATATAACTCATCATAAACTTCAGAATCCATCAAAGAAAGAACATCATCAAGAACTTCTTTCAAACCCTCAACATCAGAAAAATCTTTTAATAGTTTCTCTGCATTTTTCTTATTCTTTTGCTTCTCTTCATCAATATCATAGTCAATATAATCATGTAAAGCCATTTTTATCCCCATCTTCATTAAAGGATATCTACATTTCTTCATAATTTAATCTAATCTTTTATAGTTAAAAGATAGTATTATTATTTGCTGTTACAATCAATAGAATTCATTTGTGGTCTCTTTTATTGAATTCATTTGATTGGTGCCTTTTATTGGATTCATCTATGGCACCTCCAATAGAACTACCGTCCTTCTTGTCAGGGTTGAAATACTGCAAAGCTCTCCTAAGGAACTAATCACTTCTATTTCTCTAAAAGCCTAATCTCCCGCTAGGGATTACTATTCTATGGCAACATTCTAGATCCAGCTAAGGATTCTATAAAAGGTCACTCATCTTTGCTACCTGCGTATATACACTTTTTAAATTGTTTTACTTACTCTCTAAAACACCATACAAGAAAATAAGATGAGTAAGTTATTCACTGAATAAGTTATACAGTTACTAACTGAATAACTTCACATAAATATTAAAATACAAAAATAATCCTTAAATAAAAATATAAAATGTTAACGCTTTCCTTTTTTGAATTCATACATTAATTCCATGGATTCAACAGCTAAAACCTGTAACATTTCTTTTAATTTGTTTTTTTCATCAAGTGATAAAGATTGAACTCTCTCTTCCCATTTCTTATCTATTTCTGAAATAGCATCTACAGCAGCCCTTCCTTTTTCTGTAACTGTAATTATCTTCCTTCTGCGGTTGTTTTCATCAACTTTACGTTGGACCATACCTGCATCTTCCAATTTTCTCAATGCCCGGGCTATTGTACTTTCATTCATGTGAAATCTACTTGCTAACTCCTCCTGAATTATGCCGTCTTCACGGGCTAAACCCATTAAAAATTGAAACTGCCCTCCAATCCCCAACTTTTCTATTTCACTAAATAAAAAAGCCATATGAGACCTGCTGATAGTGGTTATTAAAGATCCTAAGGGCATATCCATAATTTCTTCCTTTGATAAATGTCCTCTTTCTTTCATTTTTCTCCCGATTTTTATATTTAAGTAACCTTATTTTTAATTTTAATGTTTTCTTGTATTTAAAAAGAGGAGAAAAAACTCAGTTAATTTATCCTTTCTCCTTTTTTAAATTCTCTCACAGTTACCTCCCCAATTTCTTCCTTCTTTAACCCTCTTAAAAAGAGCCTAAAGTATAGATAGCTGATAGCAGACCCTAAAATAACACCAATTACTATTCCCCAGTAAATCCCGACTGCACCTAAATGAAGCACAATTCCCAGGACATATGCAGCAATTAGTGATAAGACCAAATCTCTTATAACAACTAAAAGCAGTGAGGTAGTTCCTTTACCCGCTGCCTGGAACACAGCGGTGGATGCAAGCCCAAATGGAATTGCCATAAAGAATATACAGAAAATTCTAAGGAACTCTGCTATCATTGGTATCATATCCCCACTGTTTGCAGAATAAGCAAACAACCAGGCGATATTTGGGGCGAAAATGTAGGTTACTACCGCCAAAACCAGAGATATAATCACCCCTAATTTTATGGCATAATGACAGCTTATCTCTAAATTTTTATAGTTCTTTGCACCATAAGCAACTCCGGCAACGGTTAATACAGCAGTTTCTATTCCAAGTGCAGGTATTATCCCCATGGACACGATTCTCCATCCAGCAGTATAAACAGCCACTGCAGTTGTTCCAGCTGCAATAACTAACATTGCATTGATACCTACTGTCAGCACAGACATTATAAACTGTTCTACACTTGCAGGTAACGTTATTGCGAGTATACCTTTAATGATCCCTGCATCAAAATGGAAATCTTTAAATTTAAATGCTAGATAAGTATCCCTTTTTATAAGTATCCAGTAAAATATGGCAACTGCTGCTACAGATGATGATAATACAGTAGCTACTGCTGCCCCGCTAATTCCCATGTTCAGTGTGTAAATAAATATGGGAGCTATAACCATGTTTAGTATACTGCTTATTGCAATTGCATAGGTAGCTCTCTTCATGTCTCCTTCTGCACGCAGAATACTGGACCCAACTGAATTAAATAGTATTGCAAAAGACCCAGCAAATATAATTTGCCCGTATTGTGTTGCAAGGGTTAACACACTTGCCGCACCAATTGCAAGTAGTATATCCTTTAAAAGAAGAATCAAAACAACAGGAAGCACCACAGAAAGTACAGCAGTTATTAAAATTGCATGCATACCTGCATTATCTGCATTATCTTTATCGTTTGCCCCTATACACCGGGCTATAAGGGAAGTAGCACCTGCCCCTAAGCCCTGTGCAAGCCCTACAATTACCATAAATATTGGAGAAATAAACCCCAAAGCAGCAAGTGCATCAGCACCAAGTCCTGCTACCCATATACTGTCAACTATCTGGTAACTAACTATAAGGATCATGATCAACATCATGGGGAAAGATAATTTCCTTATGGCTCGCTTAGGATCTCCTGTTATCAAGTTAATCCTGCTATTTGCATTTTTAGTTTCATCTATCATTTTTTTATCCCCTAATCTTTGATTAAGATTTTCTTTAACCTTTTTCTATTTTGTTAAAATTACAAGTTCAATACCCTTGCACATATCAATAGTTGCATACTGCAAGTGTTAGGAAATATAACACTCATTACATATATACTTGCACCATGCAAGAGTTGTGGTCAAAATCAAAATGCCTTAAAAAACACCAAATATTATCAAAAAACCAGAATAAAAGTCAAATTAAAGTAAAAAAAAATCATTTATAAACTAAACATGCATAAAAAAGTAAATAACTTGTATTCTACATGCAAAACTACACCCTAAATGCAAAATACAAATTAAATCACAAATAAAATCATTTATCCCATAAACCAGCCTAAAACTCTAAATATCATAAATGCACTTTTAACCAACCTATTCAATATAGCTATTCCAATTACAATACGTCCAAATATTCCAAACTTTGAAAGAAGCCAAAAGCTCACAAATTTCCATATTATATCTATTAACCAGCCCATATTAATTTCCTCCATTCATATTTTTACGATAAGATTAAAAACACGAAATAGCTGTTAATTAAAATTCCAATTAAAAATATTGATTTAATATTGAATGTAGCATATTTAGTAGCTGATTCTCTATCTAAAGGCATCTTCAGCAGCTCCAATATCCCCAAACTTAAGGGAATTAATGAAATAAAAGTAATCACTTTAAAATTTAGGACCTGCGGATAAAGACCCGTAACTGATATTAAAGCAAAAGATAGTGTCATCATAAACGCAGAAATTCCAATAAACTTAAAACCAAATTTACGGCCATTTGCTACAACCAGAGTTATTTTACCACCCAGTTTATCCCCTTCCATATCTGGAATATTGGCACTGTTAGTTAAAAATAGTCTTGAAAAAGCAAGAGGTATAGTGAAAATCAGCATAGGAATAGTTAATGTTCCCATTAAAGTAAAAAATCCTGCAGAAGGCAGTAAAATTCCATAAAGAGCATTTGAAACTTCACCAAGCCTGTTGTAAGCTAATTTTAAAGGAGGTGCAGTGTAAAACCATGCTAAAAAATTACCAAATACTGCCAGTAAGAAAAATTCAACAGGGTATGAAAAAATAACAATAAAAACAGCTGCAAGAACTACTGAAAGCAAATTAAGTGCAATAGCTAATCCCTTTGAAAATCGCTTTAATTCAGGGTTTTCAAGTAATACACCACTACCTGCAGAAACAGTACTAGGTCCTGAAAGGCTGTCTGTTTTAAAGTCATAATAATCATTACTGTAGTGAACAGCAAGATGACATAAAAGCAAAATTGAATAACCCATTATAAATTTAGTTAAACTAAATTCAGCATTGAAAATAACCGATAACAGGGCACCCATAATAAAAAGCAAAAATCCATCAAACAGGAACATTGGCCTTCCTAATTTAACAATTTTTATCAGGGTATCCCATTTAACATTCATAATATTATTAAATAAATTATTACATAAATATTTTTTAATACTGTTTAAGATATCTAAAAAAGTCAATATCTTTGGGCATTTACCCATTCCAAATATGTTACATGTTTAATAGTTAAAGTTTATTGAAATTTTTACTTCAAAATAGTATCTACAGAATATTTTTAGATTCAGGAAAACCTGATTTCTCCTCGATAATTTCTCCAAGTTCATCAACTAATTGTTCTAAATCTTCATCATCATCAGAAGTCCATTCCATCCCCGCATAATCATACAATGCTTTAAAATGTTTTCGTAAAATTTTAATAGCTTTTTCCTTACCCATAATAAGCCTCCCCCATCTAAATTATTATTTAATTTGATTTAATATAAATAAATATCTTTTCACAATTAAATTTAAATTTAAATTTTTAACTAAGAGTATACAGCATAAATTTTATAAAATATACATAATAAACATTCTATTTATAAATTCACATCACTAATACTGCATAATATGTAAATTAAATTTGATTCATGATTATATGTAATGGAATATAATCTTAAATGTTTTTATTTTGTTGTTAATGTGATTAAAATCACACAATAGACCATCTACTTTAAATAATTTAAAATTAATAATGGATATTGCGTATTTTACCAATTTGTATCTATACGCCCTCAAAGGTGTTAGACCACTAAAAAAACAAACACCTACCACTTAGGGACACTCGCTTACACTCCTATACTGAGTGTCCCTAAGCCAATGTTAAATTAATTTTAACAAATAAGGATAATTGATAAAAAATAAATTCTTGTATCTTAAATCTAAGGCACCATCTAAAATGTACACTACTCCCAGAAATATTCAATTTAAAATATTTCGTAAAATGAGTATATCCTAATTAAACACCCTATTTGGTGGAGCACTATTTTAAAACTTTTATTAAATATTTTGAACTATTTCCACAACAAATATATGGTTTAAAAGGGTAATCTAACTAAGGTGATACCATGGATAATAAAGAAAAAGTAATCAAAGCTTTTAAAGACTCAGAAGAACCATTAAACGCCACCAAAGTCAGCCAGATTTCTGGCGTCGATAAAAAAGAAGTTGACAAAATAATGAAAGAACTAAAAAAAGATGAAACTATTTATTCCCCTAAAAGGTGCTACTGGACATTAAAAGAATAAATAGTCGTATTTTTTATTTTTACTCAATTTTATTTATAAAAACATTTTAAAAGGAATATTTGCATACAGCAAGATTAAATGAATTAGTAACTTATTCAATTGCTCACTTCATAAGTTATGCAGTTATTAATTACATAACACATTTTAGCAGTGCTGTTAAGCAGTGCTCACAAGATATACTCTAAAAATAAAGTAAGCTGATTAAGAGCAAAATATTTTTTAAATTCTCAAATAGCTTGAAATAAACGCAAAAAAAGCAAAACCTCCAATAAAAGCTAATGCTGCAAGCCTTGCTTCCCCATTTCTGTGAGATTCAGGTATAATCTCTTCAGCAGTTACTGTTAATAAAATACCTGCAGCAAAAGCCAGTATGATATATTCTACAATAGGAGGCTGCCCTTTAACAAGGAAATACCCTGCAGATGCACCTAACAAAACAGGTAAACTTGCAAAAAGGTTTAAAATTATTCTTAAATTCTTTTTAATGCCCCTCTCTTTGAATGAAGCAATAGTAGCAAAACCTTCAGGTATATCTGCAGAAACTACACCTAATGCGACTAAAAAACCAATTTGTAAATCTATTAAAGACCCGGCACCGATTAAAAGACCATCAGTAAATGAATCTATTGCAACGCCAAAAAAGATTGCCCAAGCAGTTGTTGAGTGATTTAGATTACCTAATCTGCCCTGTACGAAGTTAATCAGTTGATCGATAGTAATAAAAAAAATACCACCTACAATAAATGCTAATATAGTTATCCATGGTGTGTTCGATTTTAAAATTTCAGGCATTAATTCTATACTAATTACAGCAAGTATAATCCCTGCCGCTACGTGCAAAGCTAAACTTAAATTTTTTCTGTCTATTTTTAAAAATTCTGCAGCAATACCGCCAGAAAAAGTTCCTATGGCAGGCAGTAACGAGAATAATATGACTAACAAGAATTCATTCATGTTTACACTTTAAAGTTATATTAAACCAATTATTTTATTTTTTATATTTTTTATAAATAATAAAACATATTACAGCTATCAATATTCCAATAATCACTATTTCTTCAGATATACCAATTTCAGATTTTATAATCCCGTATAAACTTCCAAACTGCCATGCCATGACTCCTAAAATAAATGATTTTACTAATGTCCCTCTGAAAGTAATGAGGATATACATTTTAACATCATACTTTATAAAACCGCAAAATGCGCTGATAACAACACTTGGCACTGTCGAAGAGCTCTCGCTGTAAAAATTGATAATGCCATTAAATTATTTTAAAAATACTTCTGTTTTTTCTATTTCCTTCCAGAAAGTCCAAGGTATTTGCCCCAACAGTCAGTAAAGGGTTTGCCAATATAATAAACAATTCCATAAATAAGTAAAGATCCAATGGTAACCCCTGCCGCTGCATGTATAGCTATAATAAGTAAAAGTATCTAGAATGCATGAAGTGAAATGGGGATATTTTCCATTATAAAAAAGCTCGAACCTATTATAACAGCTGTTGATGGTATTGGAGCAATAATCTCTTGAAGGACACTTCCAAAAAAGATGGCCCCTAAAATATATGTGATTATAAATCCTTCTAAAAAAGTTACTAACTCTGTAAACATAGATTGAAACCTCGTTTAAACAATATTTTCTATGATTAAACAAAAATTGTTTTTTTTTGTAACAAGCAATTTTAAAAAATAGAGTTAATCAGATTTTGCACATGTTTAATATGTAATTTGACTTACAAATACATTTTAATAGGTATAATTTCAGATTTTTAAATTTATGGCCTAATCCTAAGTTGAGATCTTCTAATTAATTAAATAAATCAGGTAAATAATATAATAAAAGTGATTAAGTTAACCAGTTATTCACTTTATAAGTTATACACTTACTAAGTTACGTTTAATGTAATGCAGAATATGTCAGAAGGTTAGATGCCATAATCTACATTTGTCTCACCTGAAAGGAAAATTGTCAAATCATGAAATTTTTGTTATCACCAATAAATTCATTTAAAAAAAATATCAAAATTTAGCCGCCAAACTGCATGAATTATCCATTATTTAATTATAAATACAGTTTTATATTTTAAGGCAAAAAACTTGAAAATACATCCCTCCACTGAATTTCACCCTAACCGCATTAAGAGTGCAACTTATAAGTTATAATGAAATGTTTATATACTAAAACGTTTACATTATAAGTTAAGTGGAATTAATCGCTCCACTTAAGGAGATGTAATCAAAATTGCTTTTTCATCTCCTTTCATCCCCTTCCACAAACTTGTTATCTATTAAAATTGATCTTCAACTTATTTTACAATTAAAAAATTACAACAAAAAATAAAATACTCCCTTTTTAACTAATAGAACTTATTCAGTTATTCAATTATTAAGTTACACAGTTATTAATTATTTAACTCATTAATGAAGAATACTTTAATATTTATCTATTTAAAAAAAAGTAAAATAATTAAAGACATACAATACGTCTCTATTTTTAAAAAAAAGTTAAAATTTGCTTAAATTACAGCAGATTAACTGTATACTGGTCGAAATTTCAGCAGGTCTTTAAAAAAACAAAAAACATTATAGAAGCATGAGGAAATGTTGATTTTGAAGTCATTTTAGTAGAACCTAAAGACAAATTAATATATATACTGTTAAATAAGAAAGTAAATGCTGCTTTAAAAGGATCTTTTAGCTCTACAAAAATTTTTAGTGTTTTAAAAAAAAAGTAGTCCCTAAAATTTACAGAACTTCTTTTTTAAAATTAAATAACCCTCAATTTCTTTTAGCCCCTGTTGGAATTAGCGAAGTAAATAACATGGAGGATAAACTAAAAATTATAGAATTATGGACGTTTAATTTTCAAAAATAATTATATTAATGTAAATAATTAAACATCAAATTCTTTTTATTAAAATAATAAATTCCAAGATCATAAACTATAAATTTACCATAACTGATGAATAAACAGGAGATAATATGACTGCAGACACTTTAAAAAGAAGACAGCTTAAAAAAGAATTATTTGCATTTTTGATCATTACTTTTACAGCTACTTATATACTTAATTTTGTTATGTATGCAATTTCAGGACCTATATCAGCAGTACCTCCTGTATTATGGACTGTTACCATAGCCATCAACATGTTCATACCTGCTGCAGCTGCCATCATGTGCATGCTTTACTTCCAAAAGGCACTTACAAGGGAAACAAAAATTATTTTCACCTTCTTCTTGATATATGCCATGGTATTTACCATTGAATCATATGCACACCCAATTCAAGCAGGTTCTCTGGCAGATATGCCAATATTTGCCATGATTATCAGTATTTTAGGGTTTTTAACCTTGGTGATATTGAACTTAAAGAAAAAATGGAGAGACGGGTTAACTTCTTCAAAGTTATCCTTTGGAAAAAATCTAAGGTACTACATCATCCTACCAGTTATACTTTTTTTGATGCTAACCCTTAGTTATGTTCTTAATTATTATACTGGATTGGGAGTTCCTACCAAAGAATTCAGCCCAGTCAGCTATTTCATCTATTCTATAGTTACAGGAATACTGTATATATTCATATTATGGCCCAGTTTCTTTGGGGAAGAATATGGATGGAGGGTGTATCTCCAGGACAGGTTATTTCCACTTTTAGGCGGGTATAAAGGAGTATTAGTACTTGGTATTATATGGGGATTATGGCATGCTCCACTTATTGCCTTCGGATTCAATTATCCCGGACAACCAATTCTTGGAAATATCTTAATGATCCTTCTCACCATCGTGCTGGCCGTTATTTTCAGCTACGCTGTTTTAAAGACAGGAAGCGTCTGGATAGCTGTGCTGCTGCATTTAGTCACAGATGCAATAGAACTCCCAGCTAACTATTACCTCGGAATATCCAAAGATCCCATACTATCATTTGGAATAGGAATATTTGGCATAGCGCTTTTAGCAGTATTTGCTATAGTCCTTTTAAGATCCAGTGTCTGGAAATTAGGTGAAGAAGCACCTGTAAGTACAGAAAAAAATAGCGCATGAACCCTACAAACTACTAATTTTTTTATTTTTAGTCTGCAAAGCTTGAAAAACAGTAAAAAAGCTGAGAAGTTAAACATTTTATCCCATTCTACAGGTTCCAGTATCACTGACACTTTACCCCCTGTATTCAAATGCAGCCATGGTACCTGCATTGGGAACTGTCTGTTTTTCAATCATCATTTTCCACCATCATTTTCAATTTTTTGGGCGTATTAATCCAGAAAATTAAAAACGATCGTATTTTTAACCACATTACCCCCCCCCCCTTAATATTGTTACACCATTTTATACAGGTTCATCTTCTTCCCCAGTTGTTACAAGCCATTAATCAAGTGGCACTTCCCATTCATCAGTTTTACATCCAAGAATTTTTTATAAAATTCTATTGTTTTTCAATCAGCAATTTCCAATCTTGCCCCTAAAAATCATAGATTTTAAGGGATTTATTAGAGTAATTCAATGTAATTAATTCAATATGGGCTGAATTAAACCACCACATAATTGGTGCAAACTTAAACCTGCCCATCTATATTTCATTAACTTATAGCACGATCTACAGAAAAATAAGTCAAATTTTTTGATTGTGGGCCTGTGAAGGAACTAATTATAAATATTTTAAAAAATGTAATAAGTAATATTTTAAATAAAAAATATAATAACTCAAATAAAGAATAATATATCCAAATTTAGTTATTTAAACTATTCAAAATGACCGGATTCACATATATAAAATGTTATACCCCCTAAAAGATATTTTGAATATTTAAACAAAATAAAATGAAAAAGAGATGAAAAAATGTCCAATAAAAAAGCAGTTAAATTGAATTACAGATGGGATGGTGATGAATAATGATAAAGACTGCTAAACCAGAAGAAGAGCTAAATCTAATAGCTGAAGAAGGTAATGGAAAATTGTATGAATGCAAAGGGTTTTTAGTCCCTGTTCTTTCCGGTTCCAGCAGGGAAATGGGTACCCAGTACGGAAACATGATGGTAGAATCAATGCAAAAGGCCTACGATGTGCTGGTGAAGCCTGCATTCAAATCAGGAGTTCTTACAGATGAAGATGCCACGGTGTGGACTGAAAGAGCAGTTTCAACATTTTCAAATCATAACAGGGAGTTTTATAAAGGTTTAGAAAAAAGTACGGGATGGTCACAGGTTAAAATAGGCATACTAGATCAGTTAATGGAATTTGGAGCTTATCAAGCTGCTTTACATATTTTTTCAGGGTGCACATCCATTTTCGCCTGGAAAAACTTCTCCAAGGACGGGCACATGTATATCGGACGAAATATGGATTGGAGTATGCAGTACAACGAGTTCCCCCAGGTTTTAACTGTAATCAATCCTGATGACGGTCGCTACCGCTATGCAAGCATTGGATGGCCAGGAATATACTGTGCCCTTACTGCACTTAATGAACACGGTGTTTACCTGGACGTCCACGATGGTACCAGCATGGGAGGGATCGTAATTTATAAGGATCGCCCGCCGATTACAGGCATACTAAGTGACATAATTTCAGATACTGCATCAGTAGAAGGGCTTATTAGACGTTTAAACGGTACCAACTGCAGTGCATCCTTAATTTTGAATCTTGCAGATGAATCAAGTGCAGCATCCATGGAATGTTCCTCTTTGGGCGGTAACAGGGTTCGACTTTCAGACAATAATTCTATGGTGGCTGTAAATTCATTTTTAAACCCCGACTGGGGAATTCACAGGCGAGACACACTAAGCCACTCACTGGAACGTTTATCCAACATGACCCGCAGGTTGGACGAAAATAAAGGCAGTATTGACGTGGAAAAGACATGTGAACTCATGGACCTGCAACTTTTCGAGGCAGACGGTACCCTCGGTAAGGGATGTACCAAGCCCACCAAAATAGACATCGACCAGACCACCCACCAGGTAGTGACCGATGTCTCAAAGAGAAAGATCTGGCTCAAAGTACCAAACCCCGACTATTTTGTAGACTGGACGCCCTTTGACCTGAAAACACTCTGGAGATAACGCAATTAAATAATTTAGATAAAAAATGCCATTACCAAATGCAATTTATAGGTGTTACTCGTATATTTAAAGAGTAGTAACTGCTCATTATGCAAATAGTATGGAAAAAAGCTAAAACAAAACTGTTTAAGCAAAATGATTAGATTAATTTATTCCTTTTATTTTTTAAAATACATCATTTTATATAGTATCAAAAATAGAAAGTTATTCAAGCCTTTTTAGGCTATATTAAGGACGTGAAAAATTGTTTAAAAATAATTACGGAAGAGATAATAGAGGAAATTCTTCTCCTATAAACGAAGGCGAAGAATACGATGTTAAAATAGAAGATATGGGAAGAGATGGAGACGGAATCGCTAAAATAGAAGGTTTCATAGTTTTTGTAAATGGAGCTAAAAAAGGCGATGAAGTTAAAATTAAAATCAATTCTGTAAGAAGAAACTTTGCTTTTGCAGATGTAGTAGAATAGCTTAATTTAGGTTTTAAGTTAATTTTTAATGCTCTTAATCTATATTAATGCTTCAAATTGTACTACAATTATAGTGAACGTTTTTTTTATTAAGATGTCACGTCTTATCATTAAAACTACGGATCATGAGCTTTTAAAATTTAATTTTCATTTAAATTTATCTATTTTTTAATTTTTTTAAACTCCATTACATATTTTATTGAATTAAAAGAGGAATAATATGGCAGATTATGGTATTACTGGAGTTAAATATGATAGTATCGGCAAACACATTGAATGGGTTAAAGTCGGTGAATTCACAGGTAGTTCCTTTGGAATACGAGAAAACTGGCTGCGGACTAAAGTGATTTCAGAATTTGAGAAAGGAAAAACTTTCATAACAGTTTTAAAACACGGCGATAGATTAAAAAAAGGATCAGATATAAGTATAGTTACTGTAAATGGAAAAAAATATATCCGCACAGACAATAACGATAAAAATTCTGACAATTTAAAAGATATTCCTGAATTTTTATAATAATACAAAAATAAATTATTAGTTTTTAATTTCTAAATCTGGTTTTAAATATTCCAAAAATTAAAGAGAAACCTTTATATACTTAAAATCTTACATTAGAATAATGCATGATTGTATAAAGAGCACACGAATTTCTATACCTTTTTTACAGTCTCTTTATCATTTAACCTTTTGTAAAAATACTTTACAAACTGGAATTCAGTAAAAGGCTAATTTTTAAAGATATGTATTAACTTTACCAAAAAAATAAAAAGACTTATATATACATAAACATGATAGATTTATAATTATAATTATAAATAATAACAAATTAAAAAAGAGTGGTTTGATGCTTACATCTGTTCAAAAAGAAATATTGCAAAGCTTGATAAACCTTTACCGGAAATCAAAAGGCAAATCCATTAAAGGAGAAGAAATTGCCGAGCTTATGAGCCGTAACCCCGGGACTATACGGAACCAGATGCAGTCCCTTAGAAGTTTAGGACTTGTTAAAGGTGTCCCCGGACCCCGTGGAGGTTACAAGCCGACCATAGAAGCATATCACACTTTAAATATCAGCGCGATTGATAAAGAAGCTTTGGTGCCCATATTCAAAAAAGGAAAAAGAGTGGGAGACTTAAGCGTTGCCAAAATAGAATTTACAAGTATCCCTCATCCAGGAGAATGTGAAGCCGCCATAAAAGTGGTGGGAAACATTAAACAACTTGACCTTGGAGACAGGATAAAAGTGGGCCCAACACCCGTGAACAAGCTCATAGTAAACGGCATGGTGGTGGGAAGAGACGACGTGGATAACCTTCTGCTCCTTGATACCACAAATATAAGGAGTATCCCCAAAAAATCAGTGATCGAAGTTGCAAGCCACAACCTCATAACATTGAAGCCTTCCATGAATGTAAAAGACGCTGCAACAGTTTTATCTGAAAACAAAATAGAAGGTGCCCCTATAATTGAAGATGAAGAAGTAGTGGGGATTTTAACCTTAAGTGATATATCAAAGGCAATTGCAGAGGGAAAAGAAAACCTCAAAATCACAGAACTCATGTCAAAAAATATCATAACTGTTGAAAAAGACCTTATGATTGCAGACGCCATTGAAGTTATGAATAAAAACAAAATAGGCAGGCTTATTGTGGTGGATAACGATAATCTTCCGCTTGGTATCGTAACAAGAACCGATCTTCTGGATAAAATAGCAGGTATAAAATAATTCAAAACTTTTTTTTAATTTAACTGTATATTTTAAATTTAATTAATTTTATTAAGCCACCCATAAACTATATGGAAAATAAATTTAAATAATTATTTTTAATTTTAATTATTTTTAATTTGATTGATTAGGGATGTGAAAACTTGAAAATTCAACACATGGAAGTCAAAGAAAACATGAGCGTTCTTGATTTAATAGAAGAAATGGGAAAATCAGGAGTTTTAGGCGCGGGCAGAGTATCTAAAGCTACACAATTATTTGCAGATTCAATTAAAGATGAAGACACATCAATTTTTTTAAGTGTTGCAGGCCCTCTGGTACCAGGGGGACTTCGAAAAATAATTTTTGATCTTATAAATGACGGCTTTGTAGATGTTTTAATAACAAGCGGGGCTAATATAACCCATGATCTGGTTGAATCCTTCGGCGGGGGACACTACAGAGGTATCAGTGCCGATGATGAAGAGTTGCAGAAGCATGGAATGGGAAGAATTGGGGATGTTTACACTAAATCACATGATTTTGAAGTATTTGAGGAAAAGATCAGCGAAATTCTAAGTAAAATTGCAGAAAAAAAGAAAATCATTTCAATTAGAGAGTTCCTGTTTGAAATTGGAAACATGATTGAAGATGAAAATTCAATACTTAAAATAGCGGCCGAAAAAGGCGTTCCAATTTATGCACCTGGTATAATCGACAGCATGCTTGGCCTTCAGCTCTGGATGTTTACCCAGGATAAAGAACTTCACCTTGATGCTGTTGGAGACATGCATGAGCTTTCAGATATTGTATTTGATGCTAAAAAGGTAACAACTGTGCTCCTTGGGGGAGGTTTACCTAAACACTATGCCCTTGCATCCAACCTCCTTAAAGGAGGAGTAGATGCAGCTATTCAGGTAACTATGGATAGGAGTGAAACTGGGAGTTTAAGTGGAGCACCTTTAGAAGAAGCAAAATCCTGGGCAAAGGCAAAGGCTGGTTCTAACCTTGTAACTGTAATTGGGGATGTGACTATAATCTTTCCAATGATGGTTGCAGGTGCAAGGGAAATTATAGCACGCTGACCATATAAAACAATTACAGTGAAATAGTTATTCATTAAAATGAGTTTATTACTTACAATTGTGGATATAAACAAATTTTTAAATGGAATCCACTAATTAGCTAAAAAATTAATTAAAATAGACGTAAATTACGCCTATTTTTTGATACGAGTTAATCTAACTGAGATTAACTTTCAACATACCTTTCTGGATGTTCCAGAAAGAGCTTTTTACTGCAAAGTGAACAGAAATAATATGTTTTACCATCATATCCTGCCACGTGTTTAGCAGTACTTGGATCAACTTCTTTTTTAAATACGGGATCTACAAACACACTCATTATGGTGTCTGCTGTCATTTCTTTTTCAAGATCTAAACCCATTTTTACACCACCTATTAAAAATTTAAAATTTTGGATGCTACGAAGCTATTGAAAATCTTTGATTTTCAATGTTTGCAAAACTGAAAGTTAGAAAAACGAAACGTGCAAAAACATTAAGTTTTTGTGCATTCGAAATCTTTGATTTCGAAAGTTTTTCTACACCAAAAATCTTTGGTTTTTACATGTCCGAAAATTCGTAGAATTTTCACATGGAAACTTCCAATTTTAACGGCTTATAATTAAGTAATGTAAAAACAAAAAAATAGTTTTCGGTTTTATTGTATGATCCATCCTCTCAAGAAGTATTTACAGGTATTACTGAATTTTTGGAAAATAAATGTACATTTTTTCTACAAGCATCTTCAAGTCTGCATTACATGTTTTAAAGCTTTTTTATGCATTTTTGGTAAGATGGACATAAGTGTACTCATAATACCGGTTTTTCTTTACCGTCCTATGACCACCCCCCTTTTATTATATGATACCTGTTATGTTTTTCTTAATATAATAATTTTTTGTAAATAATTATTAAATTACATATCTACAAAAACTTAAATTACTTTAAACTCAAAGATAATATTTGATAGTTTGTTGAATTACCACAGAAAATTTTACATTTTAATTAAAATAATTCAAAATACCAACTTAATGTTTTTTTAATCTATTATTAAGTTTATAAAAACTTTTAAATGTATAATAAAAAATTTTCTACCTTTAATTATTTAACCAGTGATTTTTATGTTAGAGATACCCCTTTACGCTTTATCTGGATTTTTTATGAAAATATCAGATGATATGCATGATAAAAAAAATAACATGGTCCTTGGAATACTTGCAGGGATTTTATGCGGATTAATGTTAGGATACTTAGTTACAATTAGTGTAGACGCTGCATATATCTTCTTTGGAGTTTTCATTGGCACTTTCCTTTCAAAAAAAGTGAACTGTATTAACCACATAGTTACAGCACTTATATTTGTTGTAATTGTTTTTTTATTAGGTTTTCCTGCAATTGGAATAGGCACATTAGCCATATGCACAATTGCAGCTTATATAGATGAAATAGGCAACGATAACAAAAGAATTTATGAAAAAAGCAAGATACTAAAAATATTTTTTGAGTACAGATTTGCCCTTAAAACAGCGATTTTAGTACTTGCAGTACTTGGAGTTATTCAGAGCTTTTATCCCGGCTTTAAAATCTATGGAATTTACTTCTTAGGAATTCAGACCTTTTTATATTTCCTGCTGTTTGAGATATCCTATGAATTTGCTGGTTTAAAATTCGATGCTATTTACGATAAAGTTTACAGCGTGATCGGGAACCTTAATAAGAGCAGTTAAATTAAAAAAATAAGATAATTATCAATGTTTCGAATTATATCTTTCACACTTTAGGGTCTTCTGATAGGCAGATAAACCATTTACAATTATCTATAAAACATATAACATGTTTAAAAATTCAAAATAAACATAAAACAAAAAAAAATAAGATAATTAAGATTTAATGCTCCGAATTATATCCTCTACAGCTTTTTTAGGATCTTCTGATAAGTAGATAGATCTTCCAACAATAAGGGCATCTGCAAATTTTAATGTATCTTTAGGGTCTCCTCCCTGAGTCCCAACTCCAGGAGATATTAAAAATGAATCCTTTTCTATAACAGACCTGATCTTTTCAAGGCGGTCCAGTTTAGTTGAAGGCCCTACAAAATTAGTGATTCCCAGATCCACACCCATTTTTGCGATGTCTTCTGCATGCTGCTGCAGGAACATGGAAGCGCCAGGATGGGACATTTCAGTTAAAAGAAACACGTCTTTACCATACTTTTCTGCAGAGTTCATGCATGCAAGTGCGCTGTCATCACCAACAAATCCATGGACAATTATCGCATCTGTTCCCGCCTCAAATGTAACATCTGCTATTTTTCGATTAGTTGCAGGTATATCTGCAACTTTAAAATCCGCGATTATGCTGCAGTTAAATTCTTCTTTAATGGCTGTTATAGACTGAAGTCCCTCACTTAAAACCAGAGGATAACCTATTTTAATTGTATTTAAGTAGTCTGAAACACTTTCAACAATCCTAAGTGCTTCTGTCATATTTAAAACATCAAGAGCTAAAATTATATCATTTTCAACTTCCATAATTTTAGTATATGAGACTAGTTTAAATGATTTTCCAATTAGCCAAATACATTTAAATTAGTTTCTCATCTGCATTTACATCCCACACTGCGTAAGTTGATCACTTATTAAGTGAATAACTTGTTAATCCTTAATTCAAAATTTAAAAATTAACACAATTGTGGTTTAAAATTTTAATAAAAAAGTTCATTTAAACAGGTAATATATCCCGGACACTGAAAGGAGACATCAGTGTCCAGGAAAGTTCAGTGGTCTAATTAATAATAAGTTTGTACTTATTAATAAATTTTACCTTTTAATACATGACGTGTTAAATAATATCTCCTTTTGTCAATTTTTCCAACTGATGCATAATGCAAAATCACTTAATAGAGGATAACCCAAAACAGATGCATTCAAGAAGAGATTCCTGACTGTTTACTGGATAAATCTCTCTATGAATTTTGCATATACAGGCCTTGTGATAAAAATTCCTATAAGTACTCCTATAATGGTAGTGAATGCAAAACCTGCCAGGATTCCGATTCCAGCATAGCCTCTGCTGAATCCTATATATGCCAGTGGAAGCATGGCAGCGATGAGGGTAGCAGCAGATGTAAAGACTATGAAAAATGCCCCTTTAATCCTCATTCTCATAGTGGCACTTCTTCTTTTGGATTCTTTGCTTTCTTTTGATCCTTTTTTCTTTAAAACTTCATCAGTGATGATTAACTGGTCATCTACCCCCGTACCTATAGCTGCAATAATACCTGCAATAGCCGGTAAATCTATATTCCACCTTATTATAGACGCTACTCCAAGAATTAAAAGTAATTCCACAAGACTTGTGAGTATTATTGGGATTACAAGCAAAGGAATTCTGTAACGTAAAAATATGATAATAGACACCACTATAACTGCAAGTAAACCTGCAACCAACGCTCCTGTTCTAAACTGGTCTCCCAGTTCA
This sequence comes from Methanobacterium sp., assembly GCF_038562635.1. NCBI lineage: Archaea > Methanobacteriati > Methanobacteriota > Methanobacteria > Methanobacteriales > Methanobacteriaceae > Methanobacterium > Methanobacterium sp. The sequence continues at coordinate 804,447 of NZ_JBCFBO010000001.1, forward strand.
GCTGAAACACTGCTAACTCCAGCAACACTAACCTTTACTGGTAAAGCCCCAGATTGAAGCACTGCTTGTATGTTCCTGGCTTCATTTTCAGCAGCTTCTCTGGTTTCTGCCGTTCCTGAGACTTCAACCTCTGTTGTAGGCGTCCCTGTTGCAAGGCCTTCGCTTAAAACGGGGGATGAAACCAATTGATTATCAAGATACATTTCCACGGGTTGTCCAGCCTTACCTTGTGCAACCTGTGCAAAACGATTAGCACCTGCAGTCGATACAGTAAATGGTACACTCCACTGAGTTCCAGTAACCTGGTATGGGCGGACATTTGTTATATCTGTCCCTGTAAGTGCAGTCTGGTTATCTATTCTGGCCTCAAATGCACCAGGAGTCCCAACTATATTTGTAACTTCTTCCGGCCTTACTCCCGCTATTTCAACAATTACATCCTGATCTCCACTAGCCCTCACATTAACGTCCCTCACGCCAAATATGTTAAGCCGCCTGTCAAGGACTGTTACGACAGTATTCATCGTATCCGAGTCAACAGGATGTTCTAAATGAATTTGTATGACTGATCCACCTTCTAAATCCAGCCCCTGCTGTATACCTAATACTGAAATTGAAATAATACTGCCTATAGCCAGCACAATGAGTAATATAACCCTATAATCTTTTAAAAAGTCTGTAATTTCGCTCATTAACGTCCACGCTCCAGGTACCATCTCAGTATTCCAAGGTTCATTAACCAGGTTACAAGCACATCTGCAGCAAGACCTATTATAAGAACTGCTGCAATATCTGCCAGTACCTCTGCAGATGGAATTAATAAAACAACAACAATATAAAGAGTTGCCATTGCACTAATGGAAGTAACTGCCATTGTTAAACCTGTTTTCATAGCATCAACCGCTCTTTCTGTAACAGTTCCTTCCCTACGCCTCAATACACGCGTGGTAAGCAAAATATCTGTATCCACACTGTACCCAATGAGTAAAAGTAAAGCACCTACTGATGCCAGTGAAAGAGGTATTCCAAACAGGGACATTCCACCAGCTGCTATAATAATATCAGACAATGCAGCAAGAATAACTGCTATAGAAGGTACGAAGTTTCTAAATACTACAAATACAGTCACTGCCATGAATATAAATGCAAAAAGTATTGCCCAAAAAATTTGATTCAACGCCTCAGCACTTAAAACGGGCCCAACAGATCTAAAACCCAGTATAGATGCTGTTCCATTTAATGTATTCCTTAAAATACCCGGATTTACTTCCCCACCAATTTCAACTGTAGACTGATTAGAACCAACTAATTGAACACTCACATCATTTGTTCCCAACCCGCTACTTATTATAGTCTCTAGTTGAGTTTGGCTTACTGGTTCTTGAAGCTGAAGATCAGCTATTGTACCTCCCCTTAGTTCCACACCATAATTTAAACCATTCACTGCCAAAATTACCACTGCTATTAAGGTAATAATTACAGGAATCGCTATTAATGGCTTGTAAGATTCCATAAGTTTTTCAATTTTCATTAAAGCACCATAAATAAGTTTTACAATATTAAACAACAGATCTAACTATACTTAACAGATGTTAAATCCCCAAAATTATTACTTATTTTAATTTTTATATTAATTATTTTATATATTTTGCATCGAAAAAGTTCGTGCATAAGTTGATTTCTCTAATACTAACCATCATAAGTTTACATAAAAAAGTAAAATACAACCTATTTTTTTATACTCAAAAACAATTAAATCCAACACAATAAAAGTAAAATTAACACCAGATAATATACCGCAAACAGCAGCAAATAATGCATAAATTAAGGAGTGAATTTAAAAAATAGCTTTTAAAATATGATTTTTAAATTATTGACCTAAAATAGTAACAGATTACCTAATAAAATACCTTAAAATTTACTAAAAACTTATAAAAGCTTTCAAATATGATTTTTTGCACATGAACGATATGTAAAATTATATAAATCATAATTAACAGTTATTAACATAATTTGATACAAAAAATTGATAAGGGGATATAAAATGAGAAAAAATATTTTGTTGATAACCGCAATACTTTCAATGTTTGTTTTTGGGCTTCAACTGGCAGAACCAGCTTCTGCAGCCAGCATAAAACAAGTAGATCATGGTTCATATAAAATTAATGGGCCAAATAATTATTATTTTATCTATTCATGGAAAACATACCAGTACAAAACAAGTTATGTAAAAATAAATGTTTATGTAAAGTTCAAAGGGCAGAAAACACGGACTATGACCACTACCCTTAGAAAGGAAAGTAAATACATATTACAAGTTCGTGAGTTTTACAACAAAAAATGGGCAATTACATATTATACTCCCGAAAAAAGAACTGCTGCACAATACTACTGGAGAGTAGTCAGGCCATCAATGCTGGGGCAAAACGTAATAATTGGCGGCAGCGGATCGGGTTCTGGAAGTAGCAGTGGAACTGTAACTTCTAATGCAATAAAACATTAAGTTAACTGATTTATTGCTTTTTAGATATTTAGCACTAAAAAATCTTTTTAACATATTTTTATAGGTATGCATCAATTAAATAAAAAAAGTATTTAATGGAAATTTAACCCTGTGATGTAATTTCCTATTGGTCCAGTAAAGTTAGCTTCAATAACTGCCGCAACTGCAAATAAAATTACTGCAATTAAAAGTAAAGCTATGGAATCCTTAAATTTCAGATAATCGTTATTTACATATGTTTTTCCTCTCAAGCTGTTTATTAAATCAGCGATTATAGTTGTGAGCCTGAAACCTGCAGCACTAGCTATAATAAGTGCCGGAATTTCAAATATGCCGTGAGGTACTATATAACTCATAAAAACTAGAGGGCTAACAGTGTTATGATTAATAGCGCCGCCGCCCATAAAATATCCTAAAAAAGCCCCTAAAATGAACCCGTTAAGAGACAATAATCCTGCAGTAACTATTCCAATAATTCCACCGGCATAAATCATAAAGGCAGTTCTAACATTGTGTATGAAAATGGAAGCAGTGGATATATCAACTGCACTGTTAATTGTATTAGAAAGTAGTGTAAGGAAATACCCAACACCATCAGGTAAAAAGTAGCCTGCAAGTACACCAATAAAAAAAGATGCACAGAATATAATAACTGAAACAGTTAAAATCTTCTTATTTCGCTTAAAAACACCCCTAAAAATATTATATTTACTTAAAGACTTATTATTAAAAATTGATATGGACATTTAATGTTTCTCCTTCTTTATTTACATCATAAATTATGAATATTATTTCATAAATATTACATACCATCATTAATGTAGATAAACACATACTTATAAATTTTACTAAATGTAGAGGAAAAGTGAGTTATTTTTTGGCAAATATGCGGTAAAAATATGTAAAATTAAAAAAGAATAAAAAACTTAGACTAAAAAAATATAAAAAAGCCTTTAACACGTTTTATGTTAGAGGCAAAAAAGATTCTCTTAAGCTAATAAAAAGTTATAAACTTTTAATAGCTAATTCAATATCTGCTGCTTTGACTGTTTTTCTTCCAGCGTGCTTTGCAAGTTTAACAGCTGCTAAAGCTATTTCTTCGCCTTTTTCTTCTAACACTTTTGTTAAAGATTCTGTTGCATCTTCACTAACTCTCTGTGCACCAGCATTTTTTATTATTCTACTTACTGGAGCAAATGGTAATTCTGTCATAAATGACCGCCTCCGTTATTTTACCAATATACTGTGTATAAATAACCTTATATAAATTTATGGTTTTATTATCTAATAATTTTAAAAATTATGTGCTTTTTACTCACTTAAAATAAATTAATTCAATTTTTTGGCATCAATTAATAAAGTATTAATTATTAACACAACTTGAAAATTTTAGGACAGGAATATAATTAATTTTACTTAGAGAAATTCAAATTCTTCACAATACTTTCTAACTCAACCTAAATCATATTGTGGAGCCTTGTTTAAACATACACCGTCTTCCAGTTTTATATATTTATCCTTGTTTAAGCAATAACTATCCCTATAACTAATAGAAATCCAGTTTCTTGACTCATTTCTGCAATGATCATTTCAAACAGGTGCCCCTCGTTTTTTAAATTAGATATTTCATACCATTTTTTAAATAGTATTGAGTTTATCTGCAGGTTACCAGCGAAATGGTCAAAAACAGGAAACTTCATATAATCTCTCAAGTATACTTTAGAAAAAGTAAGCGTTTTTACATACTGCGGATATCTATTTTAAAATTAGCACCATAAGCTTTCATGAGAAGTTAATTTATAGATAGAATATATTATTTTTGAGATAGGACTTAATTCCAGAACCCATGAGTATAAACTGAATTACATCTTAAATTTTAATCTAAAATTTAATATTAATAAGGATATTTAAAGCCCATGTTTAGTCTTTAACCAACTGTATAATAATTAAACGTTATAAAGACAATTACATAATAAATTAAATTAATTAAAGGTTTATATTGAATAAATAACTTCTTTTTTATTTTTATCTGTTTTACTATTTATTTTACTTTTTGAAAAATACTTTTTCTACATCCATTAGGTTCTTCGCATTCTTTATATTCGCACTCATAATATCTTGATAAAACTCCAAATTTATTCTATTTTTAGTATGTTTAAATGAGATATTTGTTTATAGTCTGAATCAATGGTAAGTGGTCACTCTATCAAAGAAGTTGAGAATGATAAAAAAGAATGAAAAATGAATAAGTTATTTAAAGTTCTTGCAACAAAATTATAATTTAAGGAGGAATTACATGGTTGAATCAGAAAGAAGAGATTTAGATTATCTGGTAAAAGAACTAGAAAATGGAGAGAGGAGTAGAAGGGAAGATGCTGCTGAACTTCTTGCAGAATTAGCAGACCCCAGAGCCGTAGATCCCCTAATTAAAGCATTAAAAGATGAAGATTCTCATGTTAGAGAAGCTGCAGCTCTTTCATTAGCTGTTTATGAAGATACTAAAACTATTGAACCATTGATTGAATTACTGAACGATAGAAAAGCTAGTGTTAGATATGCTGCAGCAATAGGTCTTTCGGGAGTAGGGGATAATCGAGCAATAGAACCGCTTGAAAAAGCGTTAGAAGACGAAAGTCAGGTTGTAAGGAAAGTTGCCCAGCTGGCTTTAAATTCAGTAAAAGAACGACAATAATCTGCCATATATAATATATCAACAAAAATAAAAGGCTTTAGTAATGAACACCACCATATAATCGTTATAGGATAAATAAAGTTCAATTAAAAAATTTAATTGGAAGTACAGGAATTAGGAAAAACTAAATCTTTTAACTATAAAATATAAAAAAAATAATTAAAAATCGAGATAATATCGTTAGAACGAGAACTTATGATCATTCCTAATTTCATTTAAATTCTTTTAATCATCTCAAAACAGTTCACTTTTAGATATTTACCCTAAATAGAATAATGCAATTATCATGTTCAACTTCCATAATATTTTAATTTTAGGAGAGTTAGAAATGATTGACAAAAAAGAACTTGTAGATATGATAGAAAAAGTAAAATTGGAGCGGATGCAAACAAATAAAGATGTTTGGGAGAAACATATCTATTTAGATAATAATAAAGTACTGATAATTGGTTATGAAGAAGAAGAGGTAACTGATAAGCAAGATCCTGAAGAAGAAACTGTTAAAAACTATTATTGGTTTTGGGAGCTTAGAGATTCACAGACATGGGATGTTCTATTTGAAAATCATGACAAAAGTTTTAGTTTTTGTGAATCTGAAATAGGAACCTACAGTGATCAAGAACGTGTAGAAGACATAGTTGGCGATATTGATGAAGCAGAAGTATGTGGTTGGAGTGAAAAAGACTTGATTAAAGATATTTCTGAAGATATCGCAGATAAAGTAATTGAATGGTTAACACCTATCAAAAGATAAGTAAAATAAAAATAATCGGAATTTCATGGATTTCGAGTAATATGGGCTTTTTTTGTAAGTTCAAATAATTTCAATGAAGAATTTTATAATTGGAATAGTAAAAATTAGCATTGTTTTAATTACATAACTTCATACTGTTTTTAATTCAGTATATGTAAAAATAGGGTTAATTATGTCATGATTTCTGGAGTTTTGAAAAATGGCGGTAAGTAGATATTATTGCAACTGCTCCTTAGTCCATTTCTTATTAAATTAAGAATTGAAATGAATGTTGCCACAATACTAATAGTATTATGTTCATAAATATTAATATAAACTAAAATTATAAAATTAATAAAGATTAAAGGTGAACTGAATGTATAAAAAAATATTATTGCCAACAGATGGTTCGCAACCCGCTCATAAAGCTGCAGAACAGGCTATATGGATTGCAATTATGAGTAATGCAGAACTTATAGTATTACATGTAATTGATACATCTATATTTACTGGATTACCATCAAAAGAATCCATATCAAAAGTTAAAGAACTGTTAAAAAATGAGGAAAAGAACTACTTTAACGCAGTTCAGGATATTTTATTAAAATATAAAGAAAAATATAACATTGAAATAAAATTAGTTTTCATGAGCAAAGAAGGCCATCCTGCCCATACAATTCGTAAAATTGTTGATAAAGAAAATATAGATCTAGTTGTTATGGGCACTTCAGGAAAACATGGAATGGACAGGTTTTTACTTGGAAGCGTAGCAGAAAGAGTAGTAAGAACCGCATCCTGCCCCGTACTAGTAGTACGCTAAAATTCCAATTAAAAAAGTATTTTAAAATTATTACTAATTTTTATAGTTTTAAACTTTTGATTTTAAAGCCATAAATTTATATGAATATATGCCATTTAAAAGGTATTATACAAAAGAATAAGGTTTATTAATGCCTTTACGTTTCATTTTCCAAAAATAGAATAAAATAAAACAATTTAATCATAAAATAAACTTTTCTTTTGAATTATGAGCAAATGATAGTGATAATTTTTTGGATATTTCAAAAAATGTTGTCTATTTTGTCAAGGAATACTAAGTAGTTATAAAAATTGTTATATGCAACAATGTATGGTTATTATTACTATAAATAAGATTTACATACTTTAAAACTGTTTAATTTCTATCAAAATGTTTAATTTTAATTTATTTTTTACAGCATTTAATAATTATTTTATAAGTTACATTAAAATTGTTAGTATATTCGTTTTGAATAAAATAATCAAAAATTTTATTAATTAAAAAGTTATTAATATAATACTAGATATGAAATATTTTATTACGCAATATTTTGCTGTAAACAGCATAAAAATAACTAATAGGCTATATTTTCATGAATAATTTTTTAATTATTTATTTATTACAAATATTTTTGAAATTATAGCTATTTGACGCGATTTAACGATTATTTTGAATTTATAACATATTAAATATCTTAAAAAAAATATAAAGGAGGTGAAAAAGATTAGAAAACAAACGATTACAAAGAAAGACAATTTTAAACATATTAATGAATATAATAAAGCTAAAATGAGTATAAAGGAGGTGAAAAAGATGAAAAAACAAACAATTACAAAAAAAGACAATTTTAAATCCATTAATGGGCACAATAAAGCTAAGGTCATGGTTCCATTACTGCTTTTAAGCCTGGTTTTAGTATTTTCGTTCGCTGTCAGTGATGTTGCAGCTGCTCAGGGAACATCTAATAACACAGCAGTTACCTCAAACAATTTAACTGAGGTTAATTCAAGTTTAGAGGATTCAAATACGGCAGTTCAATCCACGTCGGATATTAATACCTCAAATTCTAATAAATCATCTAATTCTTCAAATTCTAATAACTTATCTAATTCTTCAAATTCTGGAATTAATCAAACTTCAAAAGATCCACAGATCTATAATGGAGGAGTGCCGGTTGCTCGTGGAGGAAATCCTCCAGGATATGTTTATCCCACAATCGCAGCAGCTATTACTGATGCTCAAAGCGGTGACACCATAATGCTTGAGGACGGGGCAACCTTTCAAGAACATGGTCTTGTTGTTAACAAAAATCTGAATTTTGACGTATTTAACAACGGCCATGCCACTATAGACGGTCAAAATTTAGGAACCGTATTTATAATCGGCAACGGCACAACAGTCAACATGCAAAATCTAATAATCATTAACGGGAATGGAATGAATGGTGGAGCTATCTACAATAACGGGACATTAACCGTAAACAACAGCACATTTGCTAACAACACTGCAACACAGAATGGTGGAGCCATCTACAATGATGGAACATTGAATTATGTCTCAACCACACGTACAAGTGAAACCGTAACAAATAATGGTGGAAATTTAACCGTAAACAACAGCACATTCACAAACAACAGTGCACAAAATGGTGGGGCCATCTACAACGCTGGAACCATAAACATAAGCACTAGTACCACACTCACTGATTACACCATAACACAGAATGGTGGAGTATTAAACGTAAACAACAGCACATTCCTAAACAACACCGCAACACAGAATGGTGGGGCTATCGCAAACGATGCAACATTTAACGTAGTAGGTTTTAGCACACTCACACGTGCAGTCGTAACACAGAATGGTGGAACAGCAACAATATCTGGCAGCACATTTATAGGTAACAGGGCAAATAATGGTGGAGCCATTAGTAACCTTGCAACCTTAAATACAGCTCAAAGCACACTTACTGGAACTGCCACAACAGGTACAACCGCACTTAATAGCGGAACAGTAACAGTAACTAACAGCGTCATAATAGGCAACACCGCAACACAGAATGGTGGAGCCATCTACAACGGCGCAAGAACATCTGTATCTGCCAGTACATTCACAGACTACACCATAAATAATGACGCAACAATAACCGCAAGGTTTAATACTATAGCAGGCAACTCTGCATTGGCTGGTGGAGCTATCTACAACGATGCAACATCAACTGTAACTACCAGCACACTCACACGTACCACATTAAATAATGATGCTACAGCAACAACAACCGATAATGTACTTGTGGGCAACAACGCAACAACAGGTAGAGATATCGTCAATAATGTAGAAACAACCCAAAACGGCAACGTAATAACCGTAAGTTTCATAAATAATACCGGAACAGTAGATGCTAGGCGTAATTGGTGGGGAGTTGGTACTGGACCATCACCAGGAGATGCTGTACAAATTGGTATAGGTACATTAGATACATCAGGCTTCTTGAATTATACTATGGGTATAACCATTACAGCCAGTAACAGTGCACCTAACGTAGGTCAACCGTTCACTTACACCATAACTGTAACTAACAACGGGCCTGATACAGCTACAGATGTTCAGGTAGCTGATGGTATACCTGCTGGTTTAACCTTTAACGGTTACGCAGCAAGCCAAGGTACTTATAACAATGCTACTGAAATATGGAACGTTGGACCCCTTGCTAGTGGTGCTAGTGCAGTATTACAACTGACTGTTACACCTACCGCTTCTTTAGCCGGTATGAACGTGACTAAAAATGCAACGTTAATAAACACAAACCAAACTACTAATGTAACCGTATCTATACCTGCAGCTGTATCTAATGTGACAATAACTAAAACCGCAAGTAACAGCTTGCCTAATGTGGGCCAGCAGTTCAGTTACACCGTAACTGCAACCAACAACGGCCCAGGTACTGCTAACAATGTTCAGGTAACTGATGTAATACCTGCTGGTTTAACCTTTAACAGTTACACCGCAAGTCAAGGTACTTACAACAGTGCTACTGGAATATGGACTGTCGGAACACTCGCCAGCGGTGCTAGCGCAGTACTACAACTGTTCGTCACACCTACAGCAGCTGCAAGCGGAACAACCATAGTTAACACTGCATCAACATCAGGACAAAATGCCAGTGCAACTGTAGTTGTACCTACAACTCCTGTGTCTAATGTGACACTAACCAAAACCGCAAGCAACCTTACACCTGCTGTAGGTCAACAGTTCAGTTACACCGTAACTGCAACCAACAACGGCCCAGGTACTGCTAACAATGTTCAAGTGACTGATGTAATACCTGCTGGTCTAACCTTTAACAGTTACACCGCAAGCCAAGGTACTTACAACAGCGCCACAGGAATATGGACTGTCGGAACACTCGCCAGCGGTGCTAGCGCAGTACTACAACTGTTTGTCACACCTACAGCAGCTGCAGCCGGTACAAGTATAGTTAACACTGCAACATCACCAGGACAAATAGCTACCGCAACTGTAGTTGTTCCGGTAACTCCTGTGTCTAATGTGACTTTGACAAAGACTGCAAGTAACCTTGCACCTGCTGTGGGTCAGCAGTTCAGTTACACCGTAACTGCAACCAACAACGGCCCAGGTACTGCTAACAATGTTCAGGTAACTGATGTAATACCTGCTGGTTTAACCTTTAACAGTTACACCGCAAGCCAAGGTACTTACAACAGCGCCACAGGAATATGGACTGTCGGAACACTCGCCAGCGGTGCTAGCGCAGTACTACAACTGTTCGTTACACCTACAGCAGCTGCAGCCGGTACAAGTATAGTTAACACTGCAACATCACCAGGACAAATAGCTACCGCAACAGTTGTTGTTCCGGTAACTCCTGTGTCTAATGTGACACTAAACAAAACCGCAAGCAACCTTACACCTACTGTGGGTCAGCAGTTCAGTTACACTGTAACTGCAACTAACAACGGTCCAGGTACTGCTAACAATGTTCAGGTAACTGATGTAATACCTGCTGGTTTAACCTTTAACAGTTACACTGCAAGCCAGGGTACTTACAACAGCGCCACAGGAATATGGACTGTCGGAACACTCGCCAGCGGTGCTAGCGCAGTACTACAACTGTTTGTTACCCCTACAGCTTCTGTAGCAGGAACAACTGTAATTAACACTGCAACATCACCAGGACAAATAGTCAACGCACCAGTAGTTGTATCTACAACTCCTGTGTCTAATGTGACACTAACCAAAACCGCAAGCAACCTTACACCTACCGTAGGTCAGCAGTTCAGTTATACCATAACTGTAAAGAATAATGGTTCAGGTACTGCCAACAATGTTCAGGTAACTGATGTAATACCTGCTGGTTTAACCTTTAACAGTTACACTGCAAGCCAGGGTACTTACAACAGCGCTACTGGAATATGGACTGTCGGAACACTCGCCAGCGGTGCTAGTGCGACATTACAACTGTTTGTTACCCCTACAGCTTCTGTAGCTGGTAAAAACATAGTTAACACTGCAACAATACCCGGTCAAAATGCTAGTGTAACTGTACATGTACGTCCAAATAAGGTAGTGATAATCCACATAACCAAGGTAATAATATCAAAAGTAGTAAATGTTCACGCAGCATCAATGTACAATCGAAATCATGGAATATCATCAAATTCAAATAATAACGCCCAAAACCAAAAAGTTCCAATGCAGTCTGCTGGTGTTCCTATAATGCCTTTACTGTTAAGTGTACTGCTGGTGATAACCGGTTTTGCAAATAACACAAGAAAAAAATAAAATAGGAAATAGTAAATGTGACAAAATCTATTTCCATCCTTTTTTTATCTTTTTTTATTATATTGATTTATATCTCATTCTTTTGTTACTACGACCAAATATGTCATCAAACATCATGTAATGTTTCTTGGAGCTGATTCTAATTATCTACTTACATATTGAGCACATTCAACTAGAGTAAATTTATTGTAATGCTTAGGTAAAACCAATATTTTTTGTAATAATTTATACTTGTTATTCAAATAATATGCACTATAATTCCATTTTCCCAACTTAAGGAGTCACAAAGATTTGAGTATACTCAACAATTTTTAACTAGTACAATTGCATATCTTCAAACAGTTAATATCTACATATCTACTTTATTCCAGTTTTGGAACTACTTTCATTTGTTATATATTTTAATTTGGATTAGAGAGATCCTTACAAATTCAATTTTATTTTAATTTTTATCAATTATTATGGAAATACTTAAATAGTTTTCTTTACACTATAAAATTTAAGAAAAAGTGACTCTATTTACCCTTTATATATTATAATACTAATCTTGTTCAGAATATATCGATATTCATGTTAAAGGGGAGTTTTTGAGGCATTTGCAAAAAGTAAAGGAGACTTTAACATGCACATAATGGAAGGGTTTTTACCGTGGCAGTGGTGCCTGTTCTGGTACATCATCGCGTTACCAGTGGTTGCTTACGGTGTAATTCAGATTAAGAAGGTTACAGAGGAACACCCAGAGTCCAAGCCGCTGCTTGCAATTACAGGAGCATTTATATTTATATTATCATCTTTAAAGCTGCCTTCAGTTACTGGAAGTACTTCCCACCCTACAGGAAATGGTTTAGGTGCTGTACTTTTCGGGCCAGCAGCAGTAAGCGTTTTGGGTGCAATTGTACTTATATTTCAAGCACTGCTTCTTGCACACGGAGGAATAACCACTTTAGGAGCTAATATCGTTTCCATGGGTATTGTAGGTCCATTTGCAGCGTGGTTGGTTTACAAAGGTGTTCAAAAAGTTGGCTGGTCTCCATCTGTAGGGATATTTTTAGCTGCAGTTATCGGCGACTGGTTGACCTATGTAACCACTGCAGTACAACTTTCGCTGGCATTTCCAGTGCCCACATTCGAGTCAGCGTTTGTAAAATTCATAATAATATACGCCTACACTCAGGTACCGCTTGCAATAGCTGAAGGGCTTTTAACTGTAGTTATATTTGACTACATCCTAAAACTTAGACCTGACATACTAAGGACCCTAAAAGTTATAGGGCCCGCTAAAACAGAAGAAACTGTAGAAAGATCACCAGAGGTGGCCTGATGGTAGATAAAAAACCTGTTGCCCTACTGCTTTTAGCCGTTGTAATTGTAGCCGTTCCATTTGCACTTTACAACGGCAAAGGAGAAGATCAAGGTTATTTTACAGGTTCTGATGATCAAGGAAGCCAGGCTATAGAAGCCACAGGTTATCAGCCGTGGTTTAGTTCCATATGGGAACCGCCGAGTGGCGAGATAGAAAGTCTCCTGTTTGCAGTACAGGCTGCTATTGGTGCGCTTATAATAGGATACGTTTTAGGGTACTACAAAGGCAGGGCAAAAACAAGAAAAGAAGAACTGGACAAGCAACTTGCAGCAAATGAGCAGGATAAAGTTGAATTAAATAAAAATAAATGATAAATTCTTGGTGAGAATATGTTTGAACACACTTTAGATGATTATGCTCATTCCAACAACATTAAAAATGTGAATGAATATTTTAAAGTATTGTTTGCAATTTTAACCATGTTAGTGAGCCTTATATCCACTTCACCAGTTATACCCCTTACCATATTTGTTCTGGTAACTTTTTTAATTATATTTAAGGCTAAAATCCCTGCCAAATTTTATTTGAAGTTCATTACAGTCCCATTTTCATTTGCGTTTATAACATTTGTTTTTATGGCTATATTCTTTGGAACAGGTGCGGCAATTCTAAACTTAGGAATATTTAACCTTGCGGTAACTGCAGATGGTTTTAACCTGGGGTTCCTTACCATGGCAAGGATCATGGGTGGTTTTTCCTGTCTGGCATTTCTGGCACTTACAACTCCCATGAATGAAATTTTTTCGATACTGGAAGATATTAAAATTCCACAGATCGTGGTGGAAATTGCCATGCTTATGTATCGGTATATCTTTGTGTTTTTAGATGAAGCAATTAACATGTACCACTCCCAGGAAACCAGACTGGGATATTCCGGCCTCAAAAAGACTTATAAATCTATGGGAATGCTTGCAAGCAATCTCTTTATAAGGACATGGTTGCGCGGTGAACAAATTTATATAACAATGGAGTCAAGATGTTATGGAGGATCTATTAAAACCTTCAAAAGCCGGAAAGATATAGGAACTAAAAATATTCTTTTACTATTATCCTTTGAATCCTTCCTTTTGCTTGGAACTTATTTAACATGGGGTTTAAAAATTATATAAACCTGACAGCTTTTATTAATTAAATACAGAATTTCCATTTTAGGTGAAATGATGAATATAATTGAAACAAAAGATATCGCATACAGCTATCCAGATGGCACAAAGGCCCTTGAAAAAGTCAATTTTAAAGCGGAAGAGGGTAAAATCATTGCACTACTTGGACCAAATGGTGCAGGGAAATCAACATTATTTTTACATTTTAACGGGATTTTAAGACCCACCTCAGGAAAGGTGCTCTTAAAGGGTGAAGAAATAAAATATGATAAGAAAGCTTTGATGCATGTAAGACAGAACGTGGGGATAGTATTTCAAAATCCTGATGATCAGCTGTTTGCCCCAACGGTAGTGGAAGATGTAGCTTTCGGACCCATGAATCTTGGTTTATCCAAGGAAGAAGTGGAAAAACGGGTTGATGAATCATTAAAACGTGTGGGAATGGAAGAATTTAAAAAGAAAGCACCCCATCACTTGAGCGGAGGCCAAAAAAAGAGGGTTGCAATTGCAGGGATACTTGCCATGAATCCCAGAATAATGGTGCTTGACGAGCCAACATCCGGCCTTGATCCCAAGGGGGCCTCCCAAATACTTAAAATATTATACGAATTAAACAAAGAGGGGATGACAATAATTATATCAACTCATGATGTTGATTTAGTACCGCTCTATGCATACAGCGTATATATAATAAGTAAAGGAAAAATTATAAAAGAAGGAAATCCCCAAGAAGTATTTGGAGATGTTAAAACCATAAGGGAGGCTAATTTAAGACTTCCAAGAATTGCACATCTTATGGAAATACTGGAAAAGGAAGATAAATTACCCTTTGATAAACCATATCCCCTTACTATAGGCGAAGCAAGAAAAAAATTAAAGGATCATTTTGAGGATTAAGTAATGTGGTGATAAAATGAAAGTAGGAATTTGCGATACCACTTTTGCACGGGTTGATATGGGTGCTCATGCAATAGACGAAATTAAACAACACGTCGGGAATATAACATTCATAAGACGTACAGTACCTGGAATTAAAGATTTACCAGTTGCATCAAAAAAATTAATAGAAGAAGAAGGCTGTGAAATTGTGATGGCTCTTGGAATGCCCGGTCCTGAAGAAAAAGATAAAGTTTGTGCCCATGAAGCGTCGACTGGCCTTATACAAGCCCAGCTCATGACAAATACACATATACTTGAAGTTTTTGTGCATGAAGATGAAGGAGAAAGTCCAAAGGACTTGAAACAGCTCGCTGAAAACAGGGCACGTGAACATGCACAGAATCTAGTTAAAATGATGTTTAAAAGAGATGCAATGCAAAAAGAGGCAGGAATGGGTATGAGAGAAGGCCGCCCAGATGTTGGGCCTGTTTAAATTTGTTTTTGATCAACTTTTAAAATTAAAGATTTTTGAGCATGTGAAAATCGGAGATTTTTCGGGCCACGAATCTACGATTCGCCGGTTGACTGCAGATATTGTACCTATTTATTGTTTTATATTGACTCAACTAGGGCCTGTTTAAGGTCCAAATTACCATTAAAATTTTAAAAATACTGTTTATTTTATTAATTTCTTTAATCAAATAGTTTAGTCAATTTAAAGTATTGATAATTCGTTTTATAAAAATAGTAATAACTTCTTAAGATAATGACATAACTAAGTTTTTATATGTTAAAATCTAAAAGCTGACTAAATGAAAAACGCTAAAATTCTCGTCATTGGAGATGAAAATAGCGCAAAGATAAGTATAAAGTCTAAGCTCGAAGATTTAAGTTATACAGTTCTTGCTATTGAATCACATGGTATAAAATCTGTGAAAAATTCCGGAGAACTGAAACCTGATTTAATTTTAATTGATATTAATCAAAGTGGAAATTACATAGAGACCTCCAAAATAAGGAAGTACTTTAATAATCCCATAATATATTTAGCAGATTATTCTGACAGCCAGTTACTCGAGAAAGCAGAATTAAATCCGCCTGTTTATATTATAAGAAAACAATTTAGCGACATTGAACTTAAAAGCACCATAGAAACTGCTCTTTACAACGATTTAAAATTAAAAGAGGGTACCAAAAATTTAAATGCTTTTTTAAATGCTGTCAATGAACCAGCATTTCTAATAGATTTGAAAGGGAATATACTTTTTACAAATGAATACACTAAAAAAACTTTAGGTAAAGTTGTTGACTCCAATATTTACGAACTTTTACCGCACCATATAGCTGCATACAGAAAAAAGTACGTTGAAAATGCCATTAAGGCTAAAAAAGTTACTTATTTTGAAGATGAACGCTACGGTAAAAGTTATGAATACCGAATTTATCCAATTTTAGATGAAAAAGATGAAGTATCAAAATTATCAGTTATAGGACTGGATGTTACTGAGCGTAAACTAGTTGAGAATACATTAAAAGAAAGTGAAGAAAAGTATCGTTCAATTTTTGAAAATAGTACAGATGCCATATTCCTTACACGCCCGGACGGCACTATTTTAGATGTTAATCCTGCTGCAGAAGAAATGTATGGATACACCAAGGATGAACTACGTAAATTAGGCAGATCAAGTATTGTTGATAAAGAGGATCCCCGATTACATGCATCCATAAATGAAAGGAGCATTACTGGTAAATTTAAAAGTGAATTTAACTCCCTAAAAAAGGATGGAACAAAATTTCTCACAGATGTTACTGGCAAATTATTTACCGATAGTAACGGGAATAACAAAGGAATTATAATAGCAAGGGATATTACTGAACGTAAAAAGATAGAGAATGAATTAAAAGAGAATCAACGTACTTTTGAAACTTTAGTAAGTAATTTACCGGGAGTTGCCTACAGGTGCATGAATGATCCTAACTGGACAATGGAATTTGTAAGTGAGGGTTGTTTAGAATTAACAGGATATCAGCCAGAAGACATCATTATGAATAAAAACGTTTCTTATGAAGATTTAATACATATCGATGACCGGCAACTTGTCTGGAGTACAATTCAAAAAGCTTTAAAAGAAAACAAACCATTTAAACTTATTTACAGGATAATCACTGCAGATTTAAAGGAAAAATACGTCTGGGAACAGGGTAGAGGTATCTATTCTGGTGAAGGAAAATTAATTGCTTTGGAAGGATTTATAACAGATATTACTAAACGCAAGAAAGCAGAAAAAGCGCTCCAGAAGTCAGAATTATATTACAGAACTATTTTTGAAAATACTGGGACTGCAACATTAATAGCTGGAGAAGACACTGTTATTTCCCTTGCAAATACGGAATGTGAAAAACTTTCAGGATACTCAAAAGAAGAAATAGAAGGTAAAAAAAGCTGGATAGATTTTGTTGTAGAAGAAGATATGCAACGGTTATTAAACTACCATAATATAAGGGAAAATGACCCTATCCTGGCTCCAAAAAACTATGAACTTAAGTTACAAAATAAGCAGGGTGCCATCAGGGATGTCCATGTAACTATTGAATTAATCCCATATACAAGAAATCGAGTAATTTCTCTTTTAGATATTACAGATAAGAAAAGATCAAGAAAAGCACTTAGAGAAAATGAGAAGAAATACCGTCAGTTAGTGGAAAATGCCCATGAAGGTATCTGGTCAGTTGATGCCGAAGGCAATACCCTCTTTGTAAATCCACGAATGGCAGATATGCTGGGCTATACTGTAGATGAAATGTTAAAGATGCATTTATTATCTTTTATGGATAAAAAAAATGAAAAAATTGTTAAATCACATGTGAAAAACTACAATGACATTGCTGAAGGACTATACGAATTTAAATTTATTAAAAAAGACGGGAAAAAAATCCATGTAAATATAGATGTCACACAAGTCCATGATGACCACGGCAATTATATAGAATCCTTAGCATTAATATCAGACATCACCGAACGCAGGAAAGCTGAAGAAAAACTTAGATTAGCAAGTAAATATAACCGTAGCCTAATTGAAGCAAGTTTAGACCCTCTTGTGACTATTGGTTCTGATGGAAAAATAACTGACGTAAATAACTCTACAGAACTTATAACCGGTTACGCTCGAGAACAGCTCATAGGGACTGATTTTTCAGACTACTTTACCGAACCTGAAAAAGCCAGAAAGGGATATCAACAAGTTTTTCAGGAAGGATTAGTGCGTGATTACCCATTAAAAATTAAAAATAATGCAGGTTTTACAACGCCGGTTTTATATAATGCTTCCGTTTATAAAGACGAATTAGGGAACGTTATAGGCGTATTTGCCGCTGCACGTGATATTACCCAGCTTAAAAAAGCCGAAGAAAATATAAAAGCGTCACTTGAAGAAAAAGAGATACTGCTTAGAGAAATTCACCACAGGGTTAAAAATAACCTGCAGATAATAAGCTCCCTTTTAAGTCTTCAAACAGGTTACACTAAGGACTATGAAACACGGAATGTCCTTGAAGAGAGTCAAAATCGCGTTAAATCTATGGCAATAGTCCATGAAAAACTTTACAGTTCAGAAAACCTTGTAAAAATAGATTTCAAAGATTATATTAAAGATCTAACAGATAGCCTGTTTTTAACCTATAAGATCAGCCCATATATGATAAAATTAAATAAAAATATTGATAATATTTTTTTAAATGTAAATACTGCAATTCCATGCGGCCTCATAATAAATGAACTGGTAACAAACAGCCTAAAACATGCATTTCCGGTGGCCTCTGGCCACGGACCCGCAAATCATAGATTTGCAGATCCTGCGAACGTAGTTCGCAGGTTTGAAGATAAAAACCGGGAAAAATGTAGTTTTCTCGGCCCCAAAATCGGAGATTTTGAGGGATTTTCAATTCCGGCTGGCTACGTTCGCGGACCAACAGATGAAAAATCTGCAGATCCCCAGACTGCAGGCCCTAATTCTAATGAAATACAGATTGAACTTAACCAATTAAAAAATAATTTAGTATTAGTAGTCTCAGATAACGGTGTGGGCTTACCTGAAAATATAGATTTCACAAATACGGAATCATTAGGGCTACGTTTAGTAAATAACCTGGTTAGACAGGTCGATGGTACTATTGAACTAGACAAATCAGAAGGTACTAAATTTAAAATTACTTTTAAAGAATTGAAATATAAAAAAAGAATTTAAATCATTTTTTTTAGTGGAAAGAAATATTACAGGTTTAATTTATAAAAAGATGGAAATTAAAACAATAACTATACAAAAAAGAGAAAAAACTACTAGTTTTAAGAGTATGTGCCAGGACAATAAATGAAGGCATCATAGTATCACAGCACTCAATAAATCAAAATATAACTAAAAGGAGATAGATTAATATCCAATAATATTGACCTAAATTAATAATGTATGGTTTTACATACAATTTTTACGGTTTAGAATATCAATACAGATTTATATACAATTTTAGAAATTTTGATATTTTTATATTAAAAAATAAGCTCAATTTTATCATCTTTTATAATTTCATTATTTTTAAAATATTTAATTATACAAATTAATATGCTCAGTTCTGCTACACTTTGGACATATCCATATTTTCCAATCAGAGCGTAACTTTTTATATAATTTCCCCCTGCCGGATTTGCCACAATAGCTACATTTTCTAGTTTCATACTTCAAGATTTCACCCACAACATGTTATTAAATATACTTAGTTTTTTATTATTTTAATATGTATCATGTCATTTATATTAATTATTATTTAAAAATAGATCAATAATTACAAAAATATAAGTCAGTGGAACTAATGAATACCGTTTCTTTCTATCCTTTTTGAGAAATTAATGAGTTAAATAATTTCATTTCGATGATTATATACTTAATTTAACTTATTTTATTTTCAATAATTTCATGTAATAAAAACAGCATGTTGATATATGAGAAAAAACAAAAAAAAGAGTAGAATCTCAATAAATCAAATAATACTTTGATTGAGATTTATATATCGAAAACAGGTTAAAATTTTCTGCTTCAACGCGAAAATTAAGGCCACATTAACATATATCACTTTAAGTGAGTTAAAAAGCAATTGTATCTAAAAAATAAAGGATTAAATTAAATTATGGAGATGAAAAAAATGAAAGAAGAAGTATTTTTCAGCAAAGGAATGCCTCATATTAAAAAAGATTATCCAGACCTTTATGAAGCAATTGTACATTTAAATAATGCCGCATATACAGGTAAAACCATAGATTATAAAACTCAAAAGTTAATAGCCATAGCAGTAAATGCAGCAGCTTCTGATGATAGGGCAATAAGAAAACAAATGGTAAGCGGAATGAAAGAACTCGGAATTACAAAAGATGAGATAATGGACGCTTTAAGGGTTGTTCTTTTAACTGCAGGAAAACCAGCGTTTACCAAATCGGTTGCAATACTGTATAAATTACTTGAAGACCCTGAAATGGTAAAATGTATTAAATGATTTTTTTTAAACAAATTTATTTTTAATAATCCTCTATTTATTTTTAATAAGATATTGATGCAGATTAACACCAATAAACTTATTTTAGAAAGTACTAAAGAAAAATCATGAACTTTCAGTATTCCCCCTATGGCGTCATACTAATGGTAAGCGCATTCATAATTTTATCTTTAGGTATTTACAGTTACAGAAAACGTTCATCTACATTACATACTTACTTCATTTTTTTCATGATATCCATATTTTTATGGTGCCTTGGGGCAGGAATGGAATTTTTCAGCATTGCAATATGGGCAAAGGTATTCTGGGTTAAAGTTACTTACTTTGGAGTAGCTACAGTTGCACCTCTCTGGTTTATATTTGTATTAAACTATGCTAATTATGAGAAATATTTAAAACCTACCTACATCAGGCTTCTTTTCTTGATACCATCTATCATTATAATTATGGCATTTACAAATGAATGGCACGGATTGCTGTGGCCAAATATAATCCCAACTTCCAGCCAGCCAGGAGCTGTTTTAATTTACGAACACGGCCCTGTTTTTTTCATCAACATGATATACAGTTTCTCCCTGACTATAATAGGACTAATTATTTTAATTAAAACATTAATAAAGTCTTCTAGAAAGTATCGCCAACAGATTTCCATTTTAATAATGGTTGGGTTAATACCATTAATTTTCAGCAGCCTTTATGCATTTCACGTTCTCCCCATTGTAGGGCTAGATTTCTCCCCATTTGCACTTGTCATAGCTGGAATGCTGCTTGCTTTAAGTATTTTCAGGTTCCATTTCCTGGATATTCTTCCAGTAGCCCATAAAATACTATTTAAAAATATGGTCAACGGTGTTCTGGTTTTTGATGATAATGAAAAGTTAATGGAAGTAAATTCTGCTGCCAGTCTAATAGGCATAAGCCCTGAAGATATTAACAGGAATGCAGATGAAGTTTTCGGCAAATTTGAAGAACTTAAATCAGTTTACATGGCACGTAAGTCCGAATCAGAGGTATTTTTAGGAGAACCATTAAATCAATGGATTCAAGCTCAGATTACCCCCATATATGACGATGAAGATATATTTCAGGGACATTTGCTAATAATTCAGGACATAAATAAACGCAAAAAACTTGAAGATGAATTAAAAAAATCACTGGAAGAAAAAGATCTGATGATGAAGGAAATTCATCACAGAGTCAAGAACAACTTCATGATTATACAGAGCCTCCTTCAACTACAATCACGGCATATAAACGATAAAGATGTTTTAGAGATTTTTAAAGAGAGCCAAAATCGAATTAAATCAATGGTATTTGTCCATCAGCGTTTGTACCAGCATGATAACCTTAAAAAGATTAATTTCGGAGATTATCCCGAAACTTTAGCTTCGGATATTTTCAAAAGCTATGTGAGCAATCCCGATCAAATAACATTAGACATAGACACTGAAGATGTCACCATAGATATAGATACAGCTATTCCCCTCGGATTAATTCTTAATGAGCTAATTTCAAATAGCTTAAAATATGCATTTCCTAAAGGTAGAAATGGGATATTAACAGTTAAATCTTATTTAAAAGGTAGTAAATACAGTTTAATAGTAAGTGATAATGGAATAGGGTTTCCAGAAGATTTAGACTACGAAAATTCAGATTCTTTAGGTTTAAAATTAATATACAGTTTATCTGATCAAATAGGAGCAGATGTTAAACTAGATACAGCAAATGGAACTAAATTTGAAATTACATTTGAAGTCAAAAACTAAATTTATTTTAGGCTATTTTATATTCAATTAGATTTTGGATCAGTGCTTTTTTTATCATTTCATAAAGAGTAAAATGAATATTTATCATTTTGAACTGTTAAAATCAAATCCATTATTTTCAAATAGCATTAGATTTAACGAACACTAACTATATAATTGTCACTAATAATGCAAAAATAATTTCAAAAAATAAATTTCCCTTTGAAATAATATATAAAAATAATTTTATAAATTTTACTTATAACAAATATAATTTGCTAAAAAGCATGAAATAAACCAAATATAATATTATTTTTTATTAATCAATTTATATAATAATTAATTAATTAATAACGTATTTAATAATTATTTTATACTAAAATAAGCTCTAATTTTTTATATAATTTACAAAGGTTTAAATACAGTCCCATTAGACTATATACAATACGCATGAAGGAGGTAAAAAGAATGGTAAACCCAATAATCGCTGCAATATTGTCTTTCATAATCCCTGGATTAGGGCAGATAATAGCTGGAGAAACTAAAAAAGGAATAATATTTTTCGTTATTGCAATTGTAATAGGAATATTAAGCGCAGTAAGCCTATTTATTAGCATTATATATTTCATATACGCAATATATGTCGCTTACGACGCATATCAGCTTGCAAAAGCTTAAATATTAAGTTATATTCTTAAATAATGATATCTTTAATTAATCGATACATCTATTTTCATTTTTTTTACAATTTAAAATAAGATATACATCTATCTTTAAACAAATAGAAAATAAATATTCACTCTTTGAAATAGTGGAATCACATTAAAATCCAATTATTCTTTAAATATTATTTTAAGGTAATGGAATATAAATACATGGTGTCAGACATATCCAAATAAATTCTTCTAAAATAACTTGCTTAAAAAACATTGTTTATTCAATATAGGCCTGGAATTAACTAATAAAATACAGATTATCCCCCTATTATTAAGTGAAAAAATATTTAATAGATTGATACTTTATTTTTCGCCGATTTAAGCCCTAATATATTTTTTTATTAAGTACTAATGTACCTATTTTATATTACCTGCCAAAATAAGCCTAATTTTGATAATTTTTAGAAAGATTTAAATAATAAATTATATAATATAATTAATACAGTAAGGAGGTAATCAAATGGTAAATGCAATACTTGCCGCATTAATGTCTTTAATAATCCCCGGAACAGGCCAGATAGTATCCGGTGAAGTTAAAAAAGGAATAATATTTTTAGCCATAGAAATTATATTATACATACTATTCCTCACAGTAAGCCCCTCTATTGTTATCATATCATTCCTGTTTGCCATATATGCTGCTTATGACGCATATAATGGAGCAAAATCAGATCCACATACATCTGCAGTATAATAAATCCCTTTTCATTTTATTTCTAAAAAAAACTCATTAATTACAAAATTAAATAAATAGACGGCATTATAATCATTTTTGAATCTAATTTATCAAGCACAACATTTTTATACAACCCAATGATCATCATTTGAAATAACAACTTAATAGTTAATTTTTCTACTTTTTAACGATAAATTTATATCTTGAAAATAAATAAAATCATCCATACATGATCGCTTTTAATTTTCGTTTAAAGCACAACCTTTTTATACTAACTTATTCTAATAATTGATCATCACCAATGGTGAAAACAACTTTTTTTGGGAAATAATCCCATGGATGTGGCGCAAGCTGAACAAAAGAGGTGTTTTAATGTATAAATATATAAGAGACGCATGGAAAAATCCAAGCGATTCCTTCGTCAAGGAGCTTATGCAACAAAGAGCTCCACAGTGGAGAAGGGAAAGCGTAATTCAGAGAATAGACAGACCTACAAGGCTCGACAGAGCAAGGTCTTTAGGATATAAAGCTAAAAAAGGATATGTTGTTGTAAGGACCCGAGTTAGGAGAGGTGGGAGCAGAAAAACAAGATTCACCGCCGGTAGAAAACCTAAAAGACAAGGTGTCAACAAGATAACCCCTGCAAAATCCATTAAAAGAATAGCAGAAGAAAGAGTAGCCAAAAAATACCCTAACTTAGAAGTTTTAAACTCATACTGGGTATGGGAAGACGGTAAATTCAAATTTTTTGAAGTCATACTAGTTGATCCAAACAGTCCATCAATTAAAGCGGATAAAAACATAAACTGGATCTGTGAAAACCAGCACACAAGCCGTGCGCTTCGTGGACTCACAAGTGAAGGTAAAAAAACCCGTGGACTTCGAAGAAAAGGTAAAGGCGCTGAAAAGGCAAGATAAGCCTTAAATTATTTTTTTTAGCAAAATAAAGGAAAAATATCCATGATCCATAACATTTCATATCGTGTATTTGTTTATGGAACAGAAAATGAGGAAAAGGTGAAAGGAGCAGTTCAAACTCTCTTTCCCAATTCTCATCCTCAAACTGATACTACAGAAGGCTATTTTAAGAATCCTGTTTTAATATTACATGATAAAATCTCCAAAAACCGTGAAATTAAAAATTTTATCCATATATTAGAAGAAATTGACGAATCCAGTAAAAAACAACTTCGCAGTGAACTGGAAAATAAAATGGATGAGCGGGGAAATTTGTTCTTAAGATTTGATAAACAGAGAGCATATCTGGGAGATTTAAAGATAATAAAACATGGAGATGCAATACACGTTAAAATAAATATAGCTGCCTATCCTGCAAAAAAAGAAAACGCAATGGAAGTTGCAAGGGATATTCTTGGTGTATAATTATGTTTTTTGATTTTCATGTTCACAATACCCATTTAGCTCGCGAAGCCAAACGGCTAGGATACAGCGGAATCGCACTTGTACAATCTTCCAAAAATTATAATAAAACCGCCAATATCAACCCTCAAGATGATTTTAAAGTCTTCAGTGGTGTTGAAATATATGCAAAAAATCCAGAAGATTTAAGAAAGAAAGTTCAAAAATTTAGAGAACTCAACGAAGTTTTAATAGTAAACGGCGGAGATATAAAGATAAATAGGGCTGCATGTGAAGATCCACGGGTAGATATACTGGCACATCCCTACAAAAATAGAAGAGACAGTGGAATAAACCACGTGCTTGCAAAGAAAGCCTCAGAAAACAATGTTGCAATTGAACTCAACATTAATCAGGTGATTAAAACACGCCTATCACTAAGAGCAAAAATTCTAAGTCAATTCAGGCAAATTTTAAAGCTCCAGCGAAAATTTAAATTTCCACTAATAATTACAAGTAATGCTTATTCCATATATGATCTTAGGACTCCTGAAGATATAACTGCCTTTGCAGGCTGCATGGAAATGACCCATGACGAAATTATAAGTTCATTATCTAAAAATCCTGCAGATATAATAGAACGAAGCATGATAAGGAAAAATGTTATAGTACAAGGGGCTAGAACTATAGAACAGGATGATTAAGATGAAGCTTAAAATACTGCCCCCTACACTCAGGAATGATAAAAGATACATCTCATTTGAAGCTGTATCAGAAGTACCTTTGGATAAAGAAGACGTTATCTCACTGGTATGGGAATCTTCATTGAATTTCCACGGCGAATGTAAGACAAGTAAATTTGATCTGTGGGTTATGAGGATCTGGCCCCTTAAATCATCTGATGATAAAAATATAATTAAAGGGATCCTCCAGTGTAATAGAGAAGAAGTAAGTTCAGTAAGAGCGGCGATCTTGCTTGTAAATAAATTTAAAGGCAAACGAGTAGTCTTTCATACCATCGGTATTTCCGGAACAATCAAAGCCGGAATAAAAAAGTTTATTAAACTAGAAAAATAACATAAATAAATAGTTTTTAATTTAAATCTGAATTCGTTTAAATTCGCTATTATTGCCCTTTTGAGTTATATCTAAAACTGAGTTTAAATGAGTAGTTTTAATTAATTTAATAAATAAATACATATACGTAAAGTATTAAATCTAATATAAATTATATTTAGAAATTAAATTCATTTAGTAGATCGAAAAATAATAGAGAGGTATATATATGCAACCGATGCCAGGAGCAGGATATGATAGGGCTATAACTGTATTTAGCCCAGATGGAAGACTTTTTCAGGTTGAATATGCGAGAGAAGCTGTTAAAAGAGGTACAACTTCATTAGGTGTTAAATCAGGTGAAGGTATCGTACTGGTTGTTGATAAAAGACCTACCAGCAAACTCGTTGAACCAAAATCAATTGAAAAGATATTCCAGATTGATGAACATATTGGTGCAGCGACCTCCGGACTTGTAGCTGATGCAAGGGCCTTAATTGAGAGAGCAAGAATAGAATCTCAGGTTAACAAAATAACCTATAACGAACCAATTAGAGTAGATAGTTTAGCTAAAAAAATATGCGATATGAAACAGATGTATACCCAGCACGGGGGAGTAAGGCCTTTTGGTTCAGCTTTGATAATTGGAGGAGTAACCGAAACTGAATGCAGATTATTCGAAACTGACCCTAGTGGTGCGCTAATTGAATACAAAGCAACTGCAATAGGCGCTGGAAGACAAATAGCAATGGATGAATTCGAGAAGAAATACAAAGAAGGCATGAAATTAAATGAAGCTATTGATCTAGCATTAGATGCTGTTTATGAAGCCACTGAAGGTAAAACAAGCGCTGAAAGTGTAGAAATTGCAGTTATAGATTTCGAAACTAAACGGTTCAGAAAATTATCAGAAGAAGAAATAGAAGAATATGTTGAAGAACTTCTCTTAAGAAAGCCTAAGGAGGAAGAGGAAGAAGGAGAAGAAGAAGAAGAAGAGGAGTAAAAATGGTCACTCTTGAAGATTCAGTTATAGCCCGTCTGGAATACTACGGAGAACGTTTTGAAATCTTAGTAGATCCAGATCTTGCTTCCGAGTTTAAAAGAGGCAAAGACATACCACTAGAGGAAATACTCGCTGTTGAAGAAATATTCAAAGATGTTAAGAAGGGAGATAAAGCATCTGAAGAAGCTATGAATAAAGCTTTTAATAGTACAGATCCTCTAGAAGCTGCAGCCTTAATACTTAAAAAAGGCCAGGTACAGTTAACTGCCCAGCAGCGAAAAGAAATGTTAGAAGAGAAAAGAAAGAAAATTATTGCAAAAATAACAAGAGAAGCCATAAATCCACAGACAAAACTTCCTCATCCTGCAAGAAGAATTGAAAAAGCCATGGAAGAGGCTAAAGTTCACATTGATCCATTTAAAAGTGTTGATGAACAGGTAAATATTGTTCTTAAAGCCATTCGTGTTAAAATACCAATAAGATTTGAACATGTAAATATAGCAATTAGAATTCCTGGAGATTACGCAGGAAAAGTATATTCCATAATTTCAGATTTTGGAAAAACAAGAAAAGAGGAATGGCAAAAAGACGGATCATGGATCGCTGTGGTTGAAGTACCTGGTGGCCTACAGGAGAGCTTTGACAGGAAGTTAAGCGAACTTACAGGCGGACAGGTGGAAACCAAAATAGTAAAATAATAACTTCGTTGTAGTGAAGAGCTTAATTTATTTAAACTTATAATTGAATATAATTTTTATCTTCAATCTGTTTCATAATGCCATGGGATAGAGTTTAAACACGATACTTCACTATAATTTTATGGCTTTCCACTTTAAAGGAGGCAGAACGTGATATTTGTAGAAGATAAAGCTTTAGTGGTTCCAGGTGATGTTCTTGCAGATGAAGAATATCATACAGGAAGAGGAACGTTTAAAGAAGGTAACAATATATGTTCATCTCTTGTTGGTTTAGTTGCTATAAGGGATAAAAAGATAAGTGTTATTCCCCTACAGAGCAAATATATTCCAAAAAGAGGCGACGTTGTAATTGGTGAAGTTACCGATATAAGATTTTCAATGTGGAATTTAGACATAAACTCCCCATATTCAGGATTTTTACCTGCTTCAGACGTTTTTGGAAAAGAGAAGAGAGATTTAAACAAGGCATTTAATGTCGGCGATGTTTTATTTTTAAGAGTTGTTGATGTTGATGAAGTTAAAAAGGTAAAACTGGGTTTAAAAGGTAGAGGACTTGGCAAATTTAGAGGTGGAATTTTAATCTACATAACCCCAACAAAAGTACCACGGCTCATTGGTAAGAAAGGATCTATGATCAACATGATAAAAGATGAAACAAAATGTGATATCATCGTAGGTCAAAATGGTGTGGTATGGGTTAAAGGCGAACCGCAGATGGAAAGAGTCGCCGAAAAAGTTATAAATATGATAGAAGATCAGGCCCACACCTCTGGACTTACAGATAGAGTAAGAAACATGCTTTCTGAACTTCTTGGTAAAGAAATAGAAGAAGTAGAAGAAGTCCCTGAGCCAGATGTAAATGAATAAACAGGGGTGATTATTATCTTAACAAACAATAATGACAATTTAAGGGCAGATGGAAGAGTATTCGATGAATTAAGGCCATTAAAAATAGAAGCAGGTGTTTTAGAAAAAGCAGATGGATCTGCATATCTTGAGATAGGCGGCAATAAAATTCTTGCTGCTGTTTATGGTCCAAGGGAATTACATGTAAGACGTATAATGAGGCCGGACATGGCAGTCATAAGGTGTAGGTATAATATGGCACCATTTTCGGTTGGAGAAAGAAAGAGGCCAGGACCGGACAGGAGATCTGTTGAGATATCTAAAATAACTGCAGACGCTTTAAGACCTGCCATATTTTTAGAAAAATTCCCAAGATCAACAATTGATGTATTTATAGAAATCCTCGAAGCTGAAGGTGGTACAAGATGTGCAGGAATAACTGCCGCTTCAGTAGCTCTAGCAGATGCAGGAATACCAATGAAAGATTTAGTTGCTTCCTGTGCAGCTGGAAAGGCTAATGGTAATGTAATACTGGATCTCTCAGAAGATGAGGATAAAGAAGGTGAAGCTGATTTACCTATTGCTATTATGCCAAGATCTGGTGAGATAAGCCTTCTCCAGATGGATGGACATATGACACCGGATGAATTTGGTAAAGCAGTAGATCTTGCAATTGAAGGATGTAAACAAATCAGTGAAGCGCAGAAGAATGCCATTAAAGATAGGTATGGTGAAGAAAATGGTTAATATAGTTCCTGAAATTACAAGAAAAAGTATAGTAGAACTTATCGAAAATAAGGAACGTGCAGACGGCAGATCAATAGATGAATACAGGGACATATCTGTTGAAGTTGGAGTAATTGAAAAAGCTGAAGGATCTGCAAGGGTCAAAATAGGTAACACTCAATTAATAGTAGGGATAAAACCTCAACTTGGCGATCCTTTTTCTGATACACCAAATGTAGGCGTATTAATGACTAATTCTGAATTGTTACCAATGGCATCACCATCATTTGAACCAGGCCCACCTGATGAAAGATCTGTAGAACTTGCAAGAGTTACAGACCGCTGTTTAAGAGAAGGTAAAATTTTAGACCTTGAAAAATTGTGCATAATCGAAGGTGAAAAAGTATGGATGATATTTGTAGATATCCATGTTTTAGATTATGATGGTAATTTAATGGACGCTGCAGTTTTAGGAAGTGTTGCTGCACTTACAAGTGCAAAGATACCAAATGCAACCGTTGAAGATGATAAAATTGTCTTAGATGAAGAAAATCCTGTTGCATTACCTATAAAAGAAAAACCTTTAATGTGTACATTTGCAAAGATAAATGGTGAACTGATTAATGATCCCTCACTTGAGGAAGAAAATGTCATGGATGCCAGAATCTCAATTGGAGTAAGAGAAGACGGCAGTATTTGCGCAATGCAGAAAGGTGGAGAAAATCCACTAACAAAAGAAGAAGTAATCGGCGCAGTCAGCAGAACTATAGAAAAAACAAAAGAACTTAGAGAACATTTACACTAAATTACTTAAAAACTTACAAGGTGATTAAGATGGCAAGAACAAAAAAAGTAGGAGTAACTGGAAGATTTGGCGCAAGATATGGAAGAAAAGCCAAAAGAACAGTTAAAGGTATAGAAGAAAAAATGAAAAAGGACCACACATGTCCTAAATGTGATAGAATTGGTGTTAAAAGAATTAGCGCAGGCATATGGAAATGTAAAAAATGCGGAGCTGTATTTACAGGCGGCGCATACGTTCCACAAACTCCAATGGCTAAAACAGCTACAAGAAACATCAAAAGGATAGTTGGAGAAGGAAGTTAATCTCTTCCTGAACTCAATATTTTTTTAAAAAATTTTTTTGGATTTAGTAAAAATCTACGATTTTTACAAGCCAAATATTAAAAAGATTTTTTGGAGTTGAGAAAATTCGCAGAATTTTCGAACTCAAATTATAGAAAATAATTTGAAGTTATCAAAATTTTCTATTTTGGTACGACAAAATTTTTGATAAAAAATTTTGGGGTTAGTAAAAATCTACGATTTTTACAAGCCAAAAAATAAGAAATTTTTTGGGGGTTTATACTTTGTACAAATGTGCAAAATGCGGAACTTTAGTTGATCTTAAAGGGTATACTGAAGCAAAATGTCCAAAATGCAGGTACAGAATTCTTTTTAAGGAAATTCCACCAGTTAAAAAAGATGTAACTGCAAGATAAATTTATAAAGGTATTAAATGCTGATAACAACATCACGGAAACCATCAAGTAGGACTAGGTCATTTTGTCAGGACCTGAGTCATGTTTTAAACGCAAAATATGTAAATAGGGGCAAAATGAGCTTCCGAGATGTCTTACTTAAATCAGCGGCACTCGGATTTCATGAAACAGCAGTAGTTTCTCAAATAAAAGGAAATCCCAGTAAAATTGAAATATATAATGAAAACTGTGAATTGCTGTTATTTTTAAAGATAACAGTATCCCTTTTAAATTTAAAAGGTAAAATAAACTCGGATGCACTAAACATTAGATGTGAAATAGAAGAGCTTAAAAATCCCATCAGCGATATCCTGAAGATTCCTGATAAAAATTCGAACAAGAATTTAATCTGGGTCAAAAAAGGAGAAGGGGAAAATAAAGCTATAATAGAATTTTATGATAAAGAAGGTTCAGTTAGAGACCCTCGAATTTACGTTAAAAACTGGAGATTTAAATGAATATTCCAGAACATGTTAAAGCCGAATTTAAAATTAAATTTAATAGTTTAGATGAAGCAAATTTGGTTTTAAAATCAATTGAACCTGAAATTCAAACTGCGCCATCTGAAAAGACTTCAGTTGAAATAAATTTAGATGGAAAAACTTTAAAATTAATAATTGATGCTGAAGATACTCCATCTCTTCGAGCATCTGTTAATTCATATTTTAGATGGATAACACTATCTCATGAAGTTAATTCGTTAAATGAGACAGGATAGATAGTAACTATAATAAAAATAGAGGTGATTTGAATGGAACTTCCTCAAAATGTACAACATCAATTAGCCCAATTCCAGCAGGTACAGCAGCAAGCTCAGGCAATTTCAATGCAAAAACAAAGTGTCGATCTACAGTTAAAAGAAACTAAAAAAGCTGTCGAAGAGTTAAACAAAGTAGAAGAAAATGCTGATGTTTACAAAACCGCAGGAACATTACTTATCAAAGTTAAAAAAGAAGATATGACTAAAGAACTTGAAGATAAAATAGAAACCTTAGAGCTTCGTGAAAAAACTGTCCAGAGACAGGAAGAAAGAATCATGAAAAGGCTTCAGGAAATGCAGTCTTCTATTCAAGAAGCTATGAAAGGAAGCGGAATACAATAAAAAGGTCAGTTAATTAAAAAAAATTAACTGCCCAAATACTAATTTTTGGATTATTTATAATTTACTAATTTACCTTGTGCATATATTCAAAAGCACGTTTATGCACTATTTTTCTTTTTTAATTTAAATTACTACACTATAATTTCTTAGTTTATAACCTTTTAATGAAGCTTTTTGGATTTATTTATTAAATTATCCTTGTTTTTTTTTATTAAGTTTTAATAAATTTTATATATAATAATTAATTATTAATTATTATTTAAATATTCTATTACTTATTAAAAAATAAAATCAAGTATAAAAGGAGGTTATGAAAATATTAAATCGAAATAAAATACCCTTAGTTCTTTTATTAATCAATCTTTTTGTTATTGTAGTTACTATATCCTGCGTTAGTGCAGATTCAACTGTTTATGTTAATGCAACAGTAGGATCTGACTTTAATCCAGGTACAAGTGATTTACCTTATCTTACAATAGATAAAGGGGTAAGCAGCGTTGATGAAAATGGAACAGTGCAAATTGCAGACGGAATTTACAGTGGTGAGGAAAATACAAATCTCACAATCAGTAAAAACATGACTATTATTGGTCAAAGTCAGGGTAAAACTATCATAAATGGAACAGGCACTAACTGGATATTTAATGTTAGTAATGATGTTAATTTTACTATCCAAAATTTGACAATAATCAACGGAACAGCTTACAACGGTGGTGCAATTGACAACCAGGGTACTTTAAATGCAGAAAATTGTACCTTCGACAGCAATAATGCTGTTAATTACGGCGGTGCTATATACAATACCGGCACTATCAATTTAACTGATTGTATTTTCACAGGTAATGCTGCATATGAGGGCAGTGCTATATATAATGACCATGGCAGTAGTGCTTTGAGCAGCTGTATTATAACAGGTAACACGGCTGATGCTGCAGGTGCTGTCTACAGCTACAGAAGCAGTACTAATATAACTTCCAGTACATTTAACAACAATACTGCAACTTATGGTGGTGCTATCTACAATACTGAGGGTTCATGTACCTTACAGTTTAATCGTATTGTCGGGAACACTGCAGATTATGGTAACGATATTTACTGTGGTAGCGGCAGTAAATTAAATGCAGAGTATAACTGGTGGGGTTCTAACGATGATCCATCTGTAAAAGTTATTGGTGCTAAAGTTTCAAAATGGTTAGTTTTAACTGTAAATTCAATTTCAACCCTTATTAAAGGTAATGAAGTGTCAAATATAATTGCAGACTTATTACATGATAATACAGGTATTTACCAGGATCCTGCAAGCGGCCATATTCCAGATGGAATAAATATAGTATTTGACACGACTTTAGGAACTATAGACAATTCAGTATCCATAGTTAATGGAGCGGCACAATCAACTTTAAAAGCTGGATCAACAAGTGGTGTTGCCACTGTTTCAGCTGCAGCAGATAGTCAAATATCCTATACATTAGTTAATGTAGATGCAACCTCACCAACTGTAACAACCATTGATCCTTCAAATAACACCAAAACAAATATTATTCCTCAAGTAATTACAGTTACTTTCAGTGAACCAATACAGGCAGGCAGTGCTTATGATGGTATATCAGTTACAGGCCCATCCGGAAC
Organism: Methanobacterium sp.; assembly: GCF_038562635.1. Taxonomy (NCBI): domain Archaea; kingdom Methanobacteriati; phylum Methanobacteriota; class Methanobacteria; order Methanobacteriales; family Methanobacteriaceae; genus Methanobacterium; species Methanobacterium sp. Next base: position 837,957 of record NZ_JBCFBO010000001.1, read on the forward strand.
TTTTCCAATAACTAAAAATATCATTGGAAGTACTTTAACCTTAACTTTAGATTCAAGCTGTATTGATGGAAACTATAGCGTAAACATTCCAATAAATGCAGTAAAAGATTTAGCAGGTAATAGTTTAACATCTGTTTTTACTTCAACTTTTAATCTAGATACAATGGCACCCACAGCAAATGCTAGTGTTAAAACTGGATCATACAACGTTACTAAAACAATTACTTTAAATATGAGTGAATATGGAACTATTTATTACACTACAAATGGAACCACACCAACCACTGCAAGCAAAATCTACACAGCACCGCTTATAATAAAATCTACAACCACTTTAAAGTTCATGGCCATTGATAAAGCTGGAAATAAATCTCCAGTTTATACTGAAAAGTACACTATTGATAAAACAGCCCCTAAAGTGACTTTAACCACTCCTAAAAACGGTGCTGCAGGTGTTTCAAGAACATCTACCATTACTATCAAATTCAGCGAAAACATTAAATCTAGTGTTAACTGGTCAAAAATATACATTAAAAACATGAATACCGGACAAATAGTTTTTATAGGTAAATCAATAAGCGGTAACACACTTTCTATCAAAATGACCTATAAAAGATACCCGTCTAAATGGTACCAGGTTTACATTCCAGCTAAAGCAGTAAAAGACAGTGCAGGTAACAATTTAGCTGCAGGCTATATATTTAAGTTTAAAACTGGGATATACTAAAAAATTTTTCTCCTTTCTTTTTTAATTCTTTGATAATAAATTTTAAAATAGAAATCACTGTATTATGTAAATTAAAATAAAATTGATTTTTAAACTTGTTTTAGTAATTTAATTTCAAATAAATGTGCAAAAGCATATTTATACTTTGTTTAACACATTTGAATATATAGCAAAATTTAGTACTGTTAAATTAAACCCTGCAAAAATTTAAATGCGGTTGTGAATCTTCAAAATTTATAATTTCGCAGGTCGCAAATCGAGAGCTGGAGAAAAATGCATAGCATGCAAAAAATCTTTGATTTTCGCGGTGTCAAAATTGAAAATATAGGAAATGCGTAGCATTTCCTATCTCCCAAAAATCGAAAATTCGATTTTTGATGATTTTGACAACATTTTTCTATGTTTGCGAATTTTCAATTCGCAACCGTAAAAATCGCAGATTTTTACATGCCGGAGGAAATGCAATTTCCTCGGCCACAAAAACATAGTTTTTGCCGGCCCAAAAAATCGTAGATTTTTTAGGGATTTGCAGGCTTCGATTTTCGAGTGTAAAAACAATAAAAAGTGTAGATTAAAATGGGTAAATTGAAAAAATTAACTGATGAAGACCTCGATAAAATCTCAGAAATTGCTGTATCATCAGCTCAAGATTTCGTCTTATCTAAAGTCTCTAAAAAAGAAATTAATGATATAGATATCGATGTAGAGATTAACTATGAAGACGTACTTGATATAAATATTACCGTTAACCTTTTATTTGATGAACTTTCTGCTGCAGATACAAAAGTTGCAGATGAAGCGGCCGATCATGCTCTTTTAGAGATTGAAAAGTTTTTAGATAAAATATAATTTAATTTTCTATTCTTTTAGTTTTTCAAATTAAATGTCCAGATCTTGTTTTAAAAAACATAGAAATTATTAAATACCAAAAAAACTAATTTTATAATAGTAATAAAAAAAGTAAAAATAGTATTAAAATTAATAAATTAGCTTAATGTTTACCAAGCCCCTCCTTAAAACTCCATCAAGTTTAGGGATCTAAATACCATTAGATCCCTAAACGGAGTTGTTAAAAATTATAGGGCATCTAAATAAAAAATATTTTCGCTCAAATGTATAGATGCCCCCCTTAATTTTTTTTAAAACAAATTTTAATTTTACATTATATCTTTATTTAAATAAGTAGCCATCATAATACTAATTCTATTTTCAAAATTAACTAAAGTAACATAAACAAATAATGCTTGCATGACTCCATGACAGAACAAATTCAAATAAAAGTTAATGGATCGTATAAAGTCCACTGCACATAAACAATTCTTAACTTAAATAATTAGAATATACAAGTTTATAGATTTATTTAACATTAAACATTTAAAAAATCTAATTTTAACTAAAGTCAATAGATTAAATAAATTCTTAACTTAAATAATTAGAATGTACAAGATATAGAAATATAGATTTATTTTATAACACTAAACAGTTAAAAAAAAACCTAATTCTAAATATGGATTAAATAAAATCTTAGACCTATAGTTATAATATACAACTTTATATAAAAATACAGATTTAACATTAAACAAGTAAACCTAATTCTAAATAAAAATCAATGGATTGAATATTATATGATAATACCAGTTTTAGATCTTAAAAATGGAATCGCAGTATCTGGAAAGTCAGGTAAAAGAGAAACATACAAACCACTTAAAACAGTGTTCCATGAATCAGCTTCCCCTGAGGAAATTGCAAAATCTTTAAGGGATGCAGGTGCAGTTAGAATATATATAGCCGATTTAGACTCAATAGAAAACAGAGAATCTAACTTCGATGTTATCCGAAAAGTAAACAAGTATATTCCTGTGATGCTTGACTGCGGCGCAAAAAATGTTTCTGATGTTGGAAAAGCGCTTGAAGTAGCTGACAAAGTGATTATTGCAACAGAAACCCTGGAAAATATGGATGAATTAAACAGTATTTTTGATAGATTTGACAAAAATAGATTAATCATAAGTATAGACATAAAAGACGAAAAAATATTCAGTAAGTACTTAAATATAGACATAAACTATTTTATAAGAAAAATGGTAGAATTAAATCCTCAAGAAGTTATATTACTGGACATCTCTCAAGTTGGAACAGAAAAAGGTGTAAATGAAGAGCTTATAAAAAAGTTTCTAAAACTCCATTTAATTATAGGTGGAGGAATAACTTCCACAGATATCAATAAACTTGAAAAACTGGGAATAAACAAATTTTTAGTTGGTTCTGCATTACATAATGGGAAACTGGCCCTTAAAATTTAAAATTATTCAGGTAAATAAAATGTCAACTATAACCTTGATAGGCCCCATAACAAATGATACCATCGTAAAAGATAGTTCAACATATAAATCTATAGGCGGAGCAGTCTACTACCAGTCCAGTGTTTTGGAACGTCTGAAAATAAATACAAAAGCCATAATAACACTTTCTAAAAAAGATGAAGAATTACTAAACGCTTTTCGGGAGAACATAGAACTTTTCCCCATATTTACTGGTGAAACAATAAAGTTTCAAAATATTTATCCAGATAATAACCCTAATCACAGAATACAAAAAGCCCACATACCATCAAACCCTATAAAAGTTAACGATATCGCATCTTTAGACTTTGGAAACAGCAAAGCCATACTTTTAGGTCCATTATGCCCCTATGATATTCCACTTGAGACATTCAAATATTTATCCGAATTAAAAATTCCAATATATTTAGGTGCACAGGGATATTTAAGGCATTTAAAAGGCGAAAAAATTGTTTTAAGGCCATGGAATGACTTTCAAAAGTTCCTTAAATTTGTAAATATTCTATTTATAGATGAAAATGAAGCAAAAACAATTTTAGGTACTCAAATTTCCCTGGATCATGTTGCAAAAACATTAACTTCATTTGGACCAGAAGAAGTTATTATAACACAGGGAAGTAGTGGATCAACGATTTATTCTAAAAAATTAGATAAAATATACAGGATTCCTGCATTTTCCCCCCAAAAAATAGAAGACCCTACAGGTCTTGGGGATACATACATGGCAGCATATGCTGCACAAAAAATTGAAACAGAAGATCCAAGAATATGCGGGACGTTTGCTTCTGCAGCATCAGTTATAAAGCTTGAAAATAAAGGGGCGTTCAACGGAAATAAAAAATTAATCCACAAAAGATGTACAAACCACTCTGAAAATGTCCATTAATTAATCCTCTTAAAAATATGAGCAACGCTAATAAATAAAAAAAATAAGGGCCTTTAAAATCCTAAAATGAAAGGTAAGATTACAAAAGGCAGGATACCCGCAACAAAGAAAAGGCCTACTCCTAAAAATGTATATTCCTTTTTTTTGTCCATTATACCTGAAGCAATGAGCAGTACCGCGAAAAATCCTATTACTGGCGGAAGTATATGCGAGAATATTAGATATGCGCTAGCAAGTGCATTTGTCACTTTAGATCACCTTTAAATTAATTAATTTGAAATAGTTATTTAGTTTCCCTCTTTATTTAATTACATTGATTTTCTAATTTAAAGTTTTTCAGCTTAGCCTACAAAGGCTCCGTTGAATAAATTCAACTTAAACTAAAGGCTCCACTGAAATAAAGAAATTCCAGCTTAGCCTAAAGGCTCCACTGAAACAAGTTTACTGTGGACGATATATGCGGCTCTGGAATATCCTGTAGGCCAACAGGTTATCAACCATAATTCAGGCGTACTTGTTGACTGATAATCGATTGAAACACCTTTAACTCCCCATCTTATATCGTTACCATTAGATGTAACTTCATAGGTGTATTTCTTTTGAGTTAAATAATCTTTAATTATTAAAGGATCTCCAACTTTTAACTGAGTTATTCCGCTGAATGGGGCAGAATGTGTTGTATGATGACCCATGAGAGCAGTTTGTCCGTTTGTTCCAGGATAGTAACTGGTTGGTACAAAGTAAACTCCAGGATCATTTACAGAGTGGGATGTTAGCTCCCAGTCTCCACCTATAGTAGGCATTATAAGTTCAGCCCATCCTATAACTTTATTTTTATTAGTTACATTGTCATTTATTTTAATACTGTTAATTATAGTATTTAATTCATTTCCAGCGGCACTGACATCTAATCCAGAACTACCAGTACTACCCGGACCCGTGTAAATTATACCATAAATTGCATTATTTTTCTGGAACCATACCTCTTTTCGTAGTTTTGATACATTGCCGTCTTGTAATTTGTAATCACTTTCATAGCCAGTGGTTCCATTTATGGTAACATTTTTAGTGGATACAAGCTGGAAATTTTCATCAACCGTTCCAATACCATTCGACTGGACCTGATTAGCTAAATTATACCCCTCAGGTATACGTTCTTTAACAACTGTGATATTTAATCCAGAACTATCTGAAAATGACGTTATATTGGATCCCGTTCCATTAACTTCAGTCAGGGCCCCAGGATAATCAAAAGAGATCTCCCCATTGTCAAAATGTTTTGCCTGTGTTCCCAGACCACTGCTACCTAAATTCAACGCGAAAATAATAATTACCACAATGGCCAGTAAAATTATTAAATAAGTGTTCAAACGTTTCAATTTATTAATCTCTCCCTAGTCTTAATGTTATATAATGCAGTTAGTTTTAATTTTCATTACTTATTAAAGTTATTATAAGTAATAACTAATTCCAACCTTTTAAAATAAATTCATAATCATTAAAAATGATGTATCAACTTAGTTTCCTATATATTATTTATAAAATATAATTAAAATAATTTACATCTTGAAATAAAAATAAGCAACCCCCAAGCTTATGCAATATACTAGTTAAGCAAAAATTATTAAAAATACCTTTACATTTCAAAATCAACACAGGATGAAAGCATGAAAACTAAAATTTTATCATGGAATGTAAACGGCCTAAGGGCCGTGCATAAAAAAGGATTCATTGAATGGCTTCAATCTGAAAGTCCAGATATATTATGCGTTCAAGAAACAAAAGCTGCAAGAGAACAACTCCCTAGAGCCTTAAAAAGCATTGAAGGATATCATGCTTATTTCTGCGAGGCAGAAAAGAAAGGTTACAGCGGCGTGGCCATATACAGCAAAATGAAGCCAAAAACTGTAGAATACGGTTTTGGAATTCCTAAATTTGACAGCGAAGGCAGGATACTTGTTGCAGATTACGGCGATTTTGTCCTCCTCAACATATATTTCCCAAACGGCAAAATGTCCGATGAAAGGCTTGCCTACAAATTAGAATTCTATGATGCCCTCCTCGATTATGCCAATAAATTAAAAAAAGATGGTAAACACATGGTAATCTGCGGGGACCTGAATACTGCACATAAAGAAATAGATATTGCAAGGCCAAAAGCAAATGAAAAAAATTCGGGCTTTTTACCCATAGAACGTGCCTGGATTGATAAATTTCTAAGCCAGGGTTATATTGATACCCTTAGAATGTTCAATGAAAAACCAGATCAGTATACCTGGTGGAGTTATAGAGGCAGTGCCAGAAGCAGGAATGTAGGATGGAGACTGGATTATTTCTTTGTAAATGAAGAGTTTAAAGACAAAGTAAAATGTTCCTATATCCTTCCTGAAGTAATGGGTTCTGACCACTGCCCTGTTGGTTTGGATATTGAATTGGAATAACATCCTATTTTTATTTTAAATGAATTTTAAAAAATTCATAGGCCCTTTCACTACAATCTACAGGATAACTAAAAAATTCAGTTTTAATCTATTATATAACTTAGTAACAGACATTATAATAAGAAAAAATATAAATCTTAGTTTTAATTATAAAGATGAAAAGAAGCTTAAAACTTGAATTTAAAATAATGACATGTTTTATAATAATTTCGCGCGGATTATAAATAAAATATGGAGTTTTTATTTGATTCTTATTTTGACTCAAAATAACTAGGGAAACAACCAATGATAGAAAAGGTACTAAACTCATTGAAATCAAAAAAGTGGTATAAAAACAGGCTGGAACACACACGTGTCCTAAAACCACAAGAAGCAGTTTATGGAGATACCAAAGCTGTTTTACCACAATTTATAAAGAATTACCTGCACAAAAATAATATAAAACTTTATAAACACCAGTGCAGCGCCATAGACCTGCTTCGAGGCGGGAAAAATGTAATTATAACCACTCCCACAGCGTCTGGTAAAACCCTTGCCTTCAATATACCTATTTTCGAAAAATTAAGTCAGAATAAGGATGCCACAGCACTTTATATTTATCCAGCAAAGGCCCTTGCAAATGACCAGCTCAAATCAATGAAAGAGCTCGAAAAATACTGCGGAATGAACTTAAATCCAGAAGTATATGATGGGGACACTACGCCTACTAAAAAAAGGAAAATCAGAAAGGATTCCAGAATAATTATAACCAATCCCTACGAACTGCACAATGTTTTACCATGGCACCACCAGTGGGAAAACTTCTTCAGCAACCTTAAATTCGTTGTAATAGACGAAGCTCACCAGTACCGAGGTGTTTTCGGGTCCAATGTTGCATTCTTATTGAGGAGGTTTCAAAGGATCTGCAACTATTACGGGTCTGATCCCCAATTTATTTTATCCACAGCCACTTTAGCAAATCCTGTTGAATTCAGCGAAAAACTAACCGGCCTTAAATTTAATTTAATATCTGAAGATAGTTCCCCTAAAGGAAAAAAACATTTCATATTCTATAATCCATATTATGACGGTGTGGGAAAGACCACAACACACGTAGAATCCCAGGGCCTGTTCCAGTTATTTGTATTGAACAAACTCCAAACTCTCTGTTTTACTACTTCCAGGAAAATGGCAGAACTAATTGCAAGGCGTTCTAAAAAGGAAATTGCAGAAATTGACGAATCACTTGCAAATAAAATTTCTGCATACAGGGCGGGTTACCTGGCAGAAGATAGACGTAAAATAGAAGATAACCTTAAAAATGGTAAATTAAGAGGCGTAACTGCTACAAATGCCCTTGAATTAGGTATAAATATTGGTTCACTTGATAGTGTCATTATATCAGGTTATCCTGGCACTTTAATGTCAGTATGGCAGCAGGCAGGTAGATCAGGTAGGGGTACTTCTGATTCCATTGTAACTTTCGTTGCCTTTCAAAATCCTTTAGACCAGTACTTTATGAAGCATCCCGATGTTTTCTTTGATAAGCCCCACGAGCATGCTATAATTGACCTGTCCAATTTCCAGATTATAAAAGGGCATTTGATGTGCGCTGCAAAGGAAATGCCTGTAAAACCAAACATGATGAAAATCGACTTTGAGACAGATGTAGAGGAACATTTAAAATCGTTAAAAAGTTCTAAATTAATTGAAAAGACAAATAAAGGATGGGTTTACAGCGGATCAGAATATCCTCCATTTAAAGTTAACCTTGGAAATACTTCAGATGAAATATTTAAGGTATACTACAAAGGAGAAGTCCTAGAAACAATGGATAAAAGACAGGCATACACTGAAGCACACCACGGGGCAGTCCTGATTAACCAGGGCGAAACTTATATTGTAAGAGAATTTAATCTGGCTAAAAACATCATAAAAGTAGTTAAAAAAGATGTAAACAGTCATACAAGCGTTCAAAAGGATATTGACATCAAAATATTTAAAGAAATTGAAAAAAGGACTATTGGGAATCTTAATGTATCCTTTGGGGAACTTAAAGTAAGTGAATATTACCCAAAATACAAGGTAATAGAAAGGAGTAAAATTGTCAGCGTACGGAACCTGCAACTGCCCCCAATTCAGTTTAAAACAAAAGGTATGTGGTTTACTTTACCTGAAAGTATAGCAGAAGGTCTTAGATGTGCTATAGACCGGAAAGAAATTTTTGAAGGAGGCATACATGGTCTTGAACATGCAATGATAGCTATTATTCCGTTTCACGTTATGTGTGATAGATTTGATATAGGTGGAGTTTCTACACCAAGCCACCCAGATACGAAAATGGCAACAATTTTTATTTATGATGGATTTGAAGGTGGTATTGGATTAACTGAGAAAGCATTTCATTTAATTGAAGAAATAACCCGCATGACTTACGAACTTGTAAGGGATTGTACCTGTGAAGAGGGATGCCCTGCATGTATATACTCACCAAAATGCGGTAACGATAATAAACCACTTGATAAAGAGGGGACTCTTTTTATACTTGAACAGATGTTTGATTTAATGGAAATGGAAAGATAAATTTTGTTGAAATATTTTTATTAAAGTAAATATTAATATAAATATAGAATTATCTAAAAATCAAGTTAATACAAAAATAAAATTAAATCATAGAGGATTAACCAATGGGAAACAGGATGAATGAAGGTTTTAAATTATACATGGAAGGTAATGTTGAAATTGAATTATTTGATGATGATTTAATGATCTTCAGCGTGCATGGCTCTAAAAATGATACATATCAAGTCAGCATGAATGAAAACATGTGGCTTTGTGACTGTGATGATTATCAATACCGAAGTGAAAAAGAGCCAGGTAGTTTTGTCTGTAAACATTTATGGGCAGCATTCTTTAAGGTTGCTGAACTGAAAAATGAAGATTAATTAATTTTTGGATCAATAGGTAATGTAAAGTAAAAAGTAGAGCCTACACCCAGTTCAGACTCCACCCATATACAGCCACCGTGGCGCTCGACTATCTTTTTAGCAACTGAGAGTCCAATTCCAGTTCCCTGATACTCGTCTCTTGTATGCAGTCTCTGGAATAAATTAAAAATACGTTCAGCATATTGAGAATCCATTCCAATTCCATTGTCCTGGATGCTGAATACATATTGATTTTTCTGAGGGTCTTTTCTTGCTGAGATATGGATTTTAGGTTGTTCATTTTCTTTTTTAAATTTAATTGCATTGGATATTAAGTTTTGGAATATTTTAACAAGCTGATTTTTATCAGCAGTTAGTTTAGGAAGGTCATTATGTGTAATTATCGCATTATTATTTTCAACAGTACCTCTTAAATTAAATAACGCTTCATCAAGTACTTCTGCAGTATCTATTTCTTTAAATTCTTCCTGATTCGTAGATACCCTGGAATATTCCAGTAAATCAATGATCATGCGCTGCATTCTTTTAGCAGCTTCCACGATGTAATTCATAAATTCATCGGCATCGCTATCAAACTTACCTTTATAGCGCCGCTCTAAAAGCTGAGTAAAGCTTGCAATAGTCCTGAGTGGTTCCTGAAGGTCATGAGAGGACACGTAAGCAAACTGCTGGAGTTCTTTATTAGAACGCTCTAAATCTTTCAATAAATCATGAAGTTCCTGTTCTGCTTTTTTTTGCTCAGTTAGATCAGTTACAATCACATAATATCCGTCTATCTTCTTTAAGAAGCTGATATTAATTTGGAATGTTACCAAAGTTCCGTCAGCAGATTCTATAGAAATTTCTTCTTTACAGCTGCTGTCCAAACCACTTTCAATAGGAATTTTACATTCTTTAAGCTGATTTAAGGATATAAAATCAGTTATTGGCTTTCCAATCATGTTTTCTAGTGGTATATCAAACATTGATGCCAATTTACTGTTGCAGTAGTAAATAGAAAGGTCCATAGTTAACAGAGCTACTCCCTCATTCATATCTTCAATAAGGATCCTGTAAGCATAGTCTGAGCCTTCTAATGTGAAAACCTGAGTGCCTTTAGAACCATTTACAACAACAGCATCAACCTGGCCATTTTGAATTGCATTTAAGGTCTCTTCAGCTTCAGCAAGCCTTAAACGTAATTTTTCAAGTTCTTTAGAGCATTCATCACTTTTATTCATGTTATCTCCGTGATATTATTATTCATTATTCTTTGATTTTAGTTCCAATCCAAGTAAAAGTTTTTCCTTGTTAGATAGATCGCCCACAAATCTTCGAATAGGTGGAGGTAACTCCTTAATTAGAGTTGGAGCTGCTACTATCTGTCCTTCTTTAGCAAATATCGGCTGCTGGTAAATATCAATAATTTCAAGTTCATACTGATCTTTTAAATTCTCTTCTAAAATTTCCATTAAATTTTCAATAGCTCTTCTAGACTTAGGATTAATACCTGCCACAAAAAGACGTAAGATGTATTTATCACCTTTTTTTTCTGCAGTAAGTGCATTTTCAAACTCATCCAATTTATCAATGACTTTTTTACTCATTATATTACTCCCAATCTACATTTTACATGTTGGACGTATATCCAACCCTACAATGACTTTTTCTTCATTTGCAAGTGTACCTATAATCTTTTTAACAGGTTCCGGAAGTTTCCTGACCAGTGTTGGAATGGCAAGAATCTGATCACCCTTAGCAAGCTCCGGATTTTCGAGTAAGTCTATTATTTCAATACGATATTTACCTTTCAAATGTGTTTCGCAAATTTTTTTTAAATTTGCGAATGCTTCTATTGATTTGGGCGTCTGGCCAGCGACATACAATCTTAATTCCCAAAATTCAGGACATTCTTCCCTATCCAAATCCATTTTAATTCCCCTTATCAGCTTTTCTCATTCGGGCCATGCCATTTCGATCATTTTCCAGAGTTTTTTCTTTTAGTTTTTCCTGTTCAATTATTCTTTTAAATTCTTCTTCTTGAGCTTCAAATTTAGACTTGATTTCAGCTATCTGAATTTCCATTAAGCTGCGTTTACGTTCAATTTCCCTTTGTTTTCTTTCAATTTCTTGTTTACGCACTAATTTCTGTGTTTTTTCTATTGCCATTTGTGAAAGTCGTGCCGAACCAGTTAACATCCCTGCAGGTCCCAGATAAACATCTTCTAATACAATTCCATCGTCAGTTAATAAAAATTCCCTCATCTGGTTTGAATGAGCCATACCGCGAGATTTTATAATATCCAGTGTACGATTTCGCTCACCATTAACTTCTTTTGCTCTTAAATCAATCCAGGTGTCCATTAAAGATGAAACACCCACATCAGCTTCAACATATCCTATCATTGAGAGACTTGTAGACAGTGAAGTTATTTTATTGTCCTTTAAAAAGTCAATTAAACGTATAAGCATAGATTTAACGTCATTTGGACTTCCTACTGTGATTAAATTAGATATAGGATCAATAACAGCAACATCTGGCATAAATTCATTTACCAGTTTATATATAGTTACAAGATGTATTTCAAGCCCATAGAGTGTCGGGCGTGTTGCATGAAATTTTAGAAGCCCTTTATCAACCCAGTGTCCAAGATCAATACCAATTGATTTCATATTACGGATAATTTGTTCTGGAGATTCTTCAAAAGCCAAATAAATACATTTTTCTCCCCTTTTACATGCTGCATCTGCAAATTGCGCTGCAAGACTACTTTTACCAGTTCCTGCATTTCCAGTAACAAGAATACTACTACCTTTATAATAGCCCTTCCCATCAAGCATAGTATCAAGTCTTCCAATACCTGTTGAAACATATTCATTAGATACATGGTGATCTAATCCAACAGAAGTAATTGGAAGCACGGTAATTCCAGTTTTGCCAATTAAGAATGGATATTCATTTGTGCCGTGTGCAGAACCTCTGTATTTAACTATTCTCAGATTTCTAGTTGTAATTTTATTTATAACTGGATTATTGAGTAGTATAACACAATCTGCAACGTATTCCTCTAATCCATAGCGAGTAAGTGTTTTTTCACCACTTTCCCCAGTTATGATGGCTGTAACTCCTTTGTTTTTAAGCCACTGGAATAATCGGCGGAGTTCTGCACGGAGTAACGCTTCAGCACTGAATCCTGAAAAAAGAGCTTCTACTGTATCTAAAACAATTCTTTTAGCCCCTATAGAATCAATAGCATATCCTAATCTTATAAACAATCCTTCTAGATCATATTCTCCTGTTTCTTCAATTTCACTGCGCTCTATATGGACATAATCAAATGAAATTTTATTTTGATCGATAAGGTCATCTAAATCAGGGTTCATTGAAATAAAATTCTTTTTAAGATCTTCAATAGGCTCTTCAAAGGATACAAAAACTCCAGGTTCCCCCATTTCTGCCCCATGAACAATAAATTCCATTGCAAAAATGGTTTTACCACAACCTGCAGCACCACAAACTAAAGTGGGACGTCCCTGAGGTAATCCCCCTTCAGTAATATCATCTAAACCTTCAATGCCCGTAAAAGTTTTTTCAAGTATAGATCCATTACTATCTAACAGATTTTCCGCATTTGACATTCCATTTTACCTCTATTTTTTCTATAACTACTAATAAGATGAATTTTTGAAATAGTGTTATTAACCTAAAGAATAATTATCTATGACTTATCGCTCATGTCTATGACACGCGCATGAATTATACTCTAATAAATTAAATTTTAATTAATTATATGTGAATATCTTTAAAACATGTAATCTACTTTGATATCCGCGTTAAATATTTGCACAACATGGAAAAATCCCTCAAAAATTCATAGAATTTTTGGGGCATAGAAAACCGTAGGTTTTCTAATGTTTCTATTTTTCCTGTTGAAAAAAACTTGTTTTTTTTCAAACATGTAAAAATCTACGATTTTTACTGTCACAAATCGTTGATTTTGTGAACATGCAAATACTTTGTGTTTGCTGTGTAAAATCTGTGATTTTACAACCTCCGACATGAGCGATTAAAATTAATAATTAATTTATTTTTTTGTATAATATAAATATTTATTCATAAATAAATAGAAAAATGTATAAATAAGGCCCTAAAATTTATTAATCTAAATTTTGGATGAGTAAACTAAATTTGTATCTTCTAGCTCTATTTTTAATTCCAATAAGTCAGATATAACCGTTAATATATAGCTAAACAATTAAACATTTCCTGAGAAAGCTCATTGAAGTCAACTTGTAAATTTAAATTCACATATTCACTATTTTAAAGTAACTGATAACTTTTTATCAGGTTTAATAATGTCTATTTTTTAAATAGTAATAATTATATATGTAATATTAATAAAATAATATAATAATGCCTTGAATTATCAAAATTTTAGATAAATCTGGAGTTATTCATTGACCTTAAAATTATACCATTACTGGATTAATCAAAGGTTAATAGGTAAGAGAAATCAGTGAATGTTTGATTAACTCTGAAAGTAGTTCCAGAATTTGTTTATAGACTAAAGGGGTGAATAAAATCAGAAAATTAGGTAGAAATGGTAAAATCGCTATTGCAAGTTTATGCATCATAGTACTTGTTATGGCAATAGGAATCTATGGAATAACTAACAATAGTCCGAGCACAACCCAATCTGTTGCCACAGATACACAACCCCAGACCAATGGCACTTCTTCAGCCAAAGCCACATCCGACTACACTACCAAAGTTGACAGTATAAGTAAAAATGCAAATAATGCTTTAAATGATTCATATACCATACTTGAGAAATATGCAAATGGAGCAATAGATCAAGATGATGCTGTTTCACGACTTCAAAAAGATAAGGCTAGCTTGAATAATGCACTTACAGAAATTCAAAGTTTAACTCCGCCGCAAAACCTGCAAAATTTCCATAATTTGTTAATATCAGGATTTCGAGATCTTAATCAAGCATTAACACTTGAAATCAACGGGTTGCAAAATAACAATGCAAATGATCTGCAAAGCGCCGCAGACTTAACAGATAGTGCAATTTCAAAGTTTAAACAAGCAAAACAAGAAACTAACCAAACGGATTAGTCTTCCATCTTTTTATATTTAATCTTTTTAATTTTAATTTTTAAATAATCTACAAAACTAGCCTTACTGACCTTTTAACAGAATATCCAGAACACAATTACTTATTTCTATTAAATTTTTGAAAATATCAATGAATTTTTTTAGAAAGGTTTAAATCAAACATCTTCTAATTTACTAATATACAAATTTTTTTCTAACAAAAAGTATCTAAAACCGAAACCTTTATAAGTATATAAGTATATACTTATAGAATATGTTGAGGATAAATTCTGAACACACCTCCGATTTATCAGAGGAACTGGAAGAATTGTTCAAAGCACTCGGAAATGTTAACCGACTGATGTTAATCTATAAATTAGCATCCGGCGAAATGGAGAAGGTTAGTGTTACTGAAATGGCAAAGATAACGGGTTTAACCCAACCAGCTGCTTCACAACATCTTAAGATACTAAAAACTGCGAAGATCCTCAACGCAACAAAACAGGGAAACTATATATATTACACCTTCAACAGGAGTGCCCTGATAAATCACAAAGAAAAAATTGATTTTTTATTTGGTTGCCTGTTTTTAAAGTGCAACAAATCAGGAAAGCGCGAATAACATTTATCCATTATCAAATTTGCGCAGTAGATATTAAATTAACATAATTACAAAATCAAGGAAAGTAAAACAATAATTAAAGCTTAATTGGCCTTAAAAAAGGAACTACCTACCCTTGAGTGATATCATGACCGAAATGAACATCAACAAAGAATTGTCTGTACTGGTTATACCAAACACAGTTTATTTAAATAGGACTGATATAACCTTAAAAATTAGTAAAAAAATTGGTAGCGAAATCTACAAGCGAGTTGCAGCAGATGACTTCTATGGAATTGCACTTGCTGTCCGTGAAGGAAGTACTGAAGGACTGTACAGCGAAGAAGACTTCTACCAAGTAGGTACATTAATTAAAATTCAAAATGCCAAAGCAATGAAAGATTTCTATCAACTTAAAATGGAAATCGTTGAAAGAGTAGAAGTAGATGAACTAATTCCTGAAGGGACAAATTACAGGGCAACCTACAGGTTAATTCCAGATATAATGGACTTAGATCCAGAAGATGAAGAAGATATACTCAAACACATCAAATATCTGGTTTCTGAAATAAGTGAAAACTTCAAAGGCTCAAAAACATACGTTGAGCAGGTAAATAAATTAGATGACATAACCAAAATCATAGCCTATGTTTTCCCTTACATGAGAATATCTCTTGAAGAAAAACAGGCCTTACTTGAAATACGATCACTAAAAGAAAAGAGCTTAAAGTTCTTAGACATTTTAATCGAACAAAAAGAAGCAGTTAAGTTCCAGATGGAAATGGCTGCAAAGTTCAATGAAGAAATGAGCAAAAGAAACAGAGAAAACATGCTCAAAGAGCAGCTTAGAGCCATACAAGAAGAACTTGACGATGTAGAAGGCGGAAGCGGTAAAAAAGATTACATGCAGTTAATCGAAGAAGCGGACATGCCCGAGGATGTCAAAGAAGTAGCTCTTGAAGAACTGGCTAAACTTGAAAGACAAGGCCCTCACAGCTCAGAAGAAAACGTCATAAGAAACTACCTTGACCTGCTTGTCGCCCTTCCATGGGGTAAAAGCAAGATCAAAGATATTGACATAGAATCTGCAAGGAAACTCTTAAACGAACAGCACTACGGACTTGAAAAAGTTAAAGACAGGATCATTCAACACCTCACAGTAATGAAATTAAAACAAAACAAACAGGGATCCATTTTATTACTTGCAGGACCTCCAGGAACTGGTAAAACCAGTTTAGGTAAAAGTATTGCCGAAGCTTTAGGGCGTAAATATGTTAGAATCAGCCTTGGTGGTGTTAAAGACGAATCTGAAATCAGAGGTCACAGAAGAACCTATCTCGGAGCTTTACCCGGCAGAATTATCCAGGGAATGAAACGCGCAGGCGAAAGAAACCCTGTATTCATCTTAGATGAAGTGGATAAAATAAGAGCCGGAATAAACGGTGACCCCGAAAGCGCATTACTGGAAGTATTAGATCCAGAACAAAATGACACTTTCTCAGACCACTACTTAGAAGTGCCTTACGATCTATCCGATGTATTCTTCATTGCAACAGCAAACTCACTCAGAGATATTCCAGGACCGCTCAGGGACCGTATGGAAATCATAGAAGTTGGCAGCTACACCAGCCACGAGAAATTCCACATTGCTAAAAATCATTTGATTGGAGAGGTACTGGAAGATCACGGTTTAGATGACACCCAACTTCAAATCGAGGACGAAGCTTTAAAAACAATCATTGAAAAATACACCAGAGAAGCTGGTGTAAGGGGACTTAAACGTCAATTATCTGCAGTTGCAAGGGTGACATCAGAGAAAGTTGTACTTGGTACAGTTGATTTACCTTACGTTGTTAAATCTGACATGTTATACGACATATTAGGACATGAACTTATCGCACAGCAACAAGCAGGTAAAAACAACCCGCCAGGAGTTGTAACAGGTCTCGCATGGACTCCAGTAGGCGGTGACATCCTGTTCATCGAAGGTGCTTTCATGCCAGGTAATGGAAAATTAACTCTTACCGGTCAATTAGGTGATGTAATGAAAGAATCAGCTAAGATATCTCAAAGCCTGATTCGTTCAAGACTTGCATTCCACTTAGAAGGTATTGAGTTTGACAAAAAAGACTTACACATACACGTTCCATCAGGAGCAATTCCAAAAGATGGACCATCTGCAGGTGTAGCATTACTAACCACCATTGCATCACTGGTAACAGGCCGTAAAGTTGACCCTAAACTGGCCATGACCGGTGAAATTTCACTTAGAGGTGCAGTACTTCCAGTAGGTGGAATTAAAGAGAAGGTACTTGCAGCCCATCGTGCTGGAATAAACAGAATTATCCTACCAAAGGACAATGAAAAAGATTTAGATGATATTCCACAGGATGTTAAAGATGATATAAAATTCATCTTCGCTGAAACAGTGGAAGATGTCATAAGTGAAACCATTGGTATTGAACTTCCAAAACCAGTGATGTACAGCATGACATCAAACCAGATAACAGGTGGAGCTGGAGCTTAAGCTCCTTTCCCCTTTAATTTGACCAAAAATCCCTATCCTGCCCTAAACTTATCTTATTTACCTCCAGTTTGACACCAAAACACAAAGTGTTGGATTTAATTGGCAGGATAGGGATCCTCCTTTATATACTCACTTTTATTTTTTTTATTTCCCTATTCAACCAGCTAACGCATACATAACTCACCTCCATAAGTTGGATAGGGAATCACTCAAAAAATCTGTCAAAAATCTATGAGTTTTGACGCATGCAAAAACTTAGTTTTTGCAAGCTTAGATTTTTTGGTGCCCCAAACACAAATCAAAATTCAAAGAATTTTGATTGTGTTTGAGGGTATTTTTTTCTATAAAATTTCAATTTATAAAAAGTTGTAAAATTCTTGATTAATTCCATGACAAATTTTTCTCGTATTATTTTTTATTTCCAAACAATTTATTTAATATTTAAAGTCTAGACAGTATGAAATATTTATTTTCGTTAATTGCCCATAAATGGTTAGCTGCATGTATATGTGCTGCTTTATTTATGCTAATTTTAAAGAATTTTGAATTTTTGAATATAATGACTTTTTAATTTTTATTCTAAATTTTCAGGTGTGATATTTTAAGTTTTTTATAGTTCACCATTATAAATTGTTATTTCTTGCAAAGATTGAACTTTAGATTAGTTAAACCTTTGAATTTTATTTTTATATTTGATAAAAGTCACCCAAAATAGAAAATAATATTAGTTATGATATAATTAATACTATTAGGAGTATCCATTTGAAAAATATCGTTAATATGAGATGCTCCTAAATTCTGGAGGATATCTTAATGGTCAATAAAGGAGAATGGATTATAAAGTGCGATAATTGTCAAAAAGAATATGATATTGCAAAAGATGCTCCTGCACGATTAGAAGAAGTATATGGAGAAAAAAGATTAGTGCTGGAGTTTAGACCGGAATGTCCCTATTGTAACACATATAACTCACGCATAGCAGTAAAGAGATAATTCAAATTTATGCACATTTAATACAAAACTTCACTAATTTCACCAAAAATAAAAATCTTAAAAATTTACGAATTTTCTAAAATTATGCACTTAAAAAGAGAAACTCCTTTGAATTTAATAACGCTCATGTCTAAATGGTTGTGCCGATATTACTTTGAATTTATTATGAGTTACATGGTTAATTAAATTACGCTCTTCCCAATATAATTTCATATAATTAATTGATATTATAATTTAACATAAAAAACATGAAGTGTGCACCGGATCATGAACATGAGCAAAAAAATAAAATAAATAATTAAATTAAAGGATCAGGCAACTTAGCATCAGGTTTATCCTTTAATCCACCTATTTTTTCAATTCTTATTTTTAAAAAGTGTTCTCCATCTTTTGAAGCCCCATAGATTGGTATAGATGCACCTGCAGTGAAAATTTTTCTCCCTTCACCAACTTCTCTTATATATTTTGAAGCACAGCCAGTTATAACATCTGCATAATCGAACATCTCTTCAGCTTCTTCCTTAGACATTTCAGTTACATGGGCAGCGAATATGTAAATATTAACCCCTTCATGTTCTTTTTCAATCTCTCTAAGTTTTTTTGCATCTTCAGAGAATACAACAGAAACTGCTATTTTTTTGTGGCCCATTTCAATAGCCTTTAGTACACCTTTAATCTGGTTAATTTCAGCAGTTTCAGGATTAAGGACATTTTCACGTCCCACTGTAACTATGATTTTTTCAATTGGGGATGTGCTTAAAAATGCTGATATCCTGCCAGCCATGCCCTGCACAAACTCAGGATCCTCAACGATGGTGGTTCCGCATCCTTCACTTACAATAACAGCACAGTCAATTATACCTTCATCAAGAAGAGTTCCCAGTGTTTCAGATACTCCAAATGATAAAAAATCTTTCATACGTAATTTTCTCTCGGAAGTACACATTCCAAAATCAAGGATTCTAAATTCTATGTTTTCTTTTACGGCCTCAGGTGTAATCTCTTTGATTCCTCTGTATTTATCAAAAAGGGGACAGTAACTGATTTTTGGTTCTCCAACTTCCACTACTTTTCCATCTCTTACTACAACCCTTGTTTTTCCAAGCGCTTCTATTACATGTTCATCCATTGTTACCCCTCATGTTTAACTAGCTAATTTGTACTTTTATAAAGGCACAATATAATATTTTTTATATTTTCATAACTGGAAATTTCTTTTATAAAACCTGTTGAAAATTCTTATATAATTCTACTTCGTTATAGGCTCATATAACGAAGCACGCGAAAATTTATTTTTGCGCGTCAAAAATCCTTGTGATTTTTGACAGTAGATTTCAGATATAATTATAAAAAATATACTAATTTAACTACCTAACAAAAAGTTAAAACTTTAAAAATTAACGCTTTTTCCATTGCCCAGACTATATGTCACAAGTTATTTTTAGCAATTTCTTCTAAATAGACAATTAATTATCTTATTTATTAATTTTCCATTAGATATAACAGAAAATTAAACTAAAAAAATAAGAAAAATAGAGATTTATAAAATAAAACTAAATTATAAAAGTTCATCTCTTAAATGGTATCTCAGATATAAAATTAAACTAAAAAAACAGAAAAAATAAGAAAAATAGAGATTTATAAAAAATAAGGCTTATAAAAGTTCATCTCTTAAATCTATTGTATCTTCGAGATCAGGTCCTGTTGAAATTATAGTTACAGGGACACCTGTTTCGCCTTCGATTTCTTCTATAAACTTTTTAACTTCTCCAGGAAGTTTAGAATAATCTGTTACATTTTCACAGTTAGGGAAAAGTTTATCTACACAGGTTAATGCGATTTGAGTTGCACCGTTTATCATACATGATTCCCTTGCAAGTTCCATGTCAAATAAACCTACCCTTCTTCTACGGCCGGTTACGGTACCATATTCTTCAATGCCCATTTCTTCAGCTTTTTCCTGTGTTATTTCAGTTGCAAAAGGTCCTTCACCAACTCTTGTTATATAAGATTTAAAAACAGCTATTACTTCATCAATTCTGGTTGGTCCCACACCCACATCAGCTGCAAATGTGCTTGCTGTTGTGTCTTTGCTTGTTACGTATGGATATGTACCATAATAAAGAGAGAGGCCGAATCCCTGAGATCCTTCAATAAAAACCTCTTTATCATCGTCTAATGCGTCATTTACTTCTTGAGGAACATTTGTTAGGTAATCTTCAAGTTCTTCATATTGTTCTGCAAGTTTTATAGTCCTCATAACTCTGTCTGAGTTTGCAGGTCCGCATCCAGTTCCAGTACTCCCTATTTTATTTTTAAGATAATCAGAAGCCTGATCCTGTTCTTTATGTTTGTTTTCTATAATTGCGCATCTATAATCAACAAAAGTCCTGTCCCGAACATTATATTTATTTAAATAGTCCATTTCATGCATGAAAACTTCAGGATCCACCAGTACTCCTGCTCCAATGAGCATTCTTGCACCAGTATGTACAAATCCGGAAGGAGTTAATCTTAATCCATATTTTTCGCCGTGAATTTCAACAGAGTGGCCTGCGTTTGGACCTACACCTGCTCTTGCTATAATGTCTGGTTTATCATTGTCACAAAGATAAGTGATACATTTACCTTTACCTTCATCTCCCCAGGCGCCACCAACTAATATACTACATGTCATATTTTAATTCTCCATAATTATTCGCCTCTTATACTATGGGAAGACCTTGATAAAAATCTTTCCCCTAAGAGTTTGAAGTTTTATATTAATTTATTTAAAAATCATGAAAACATTTAAAACTAAATTTATCTTTTAAATTACATGCTATTTTTTATAATGCACCCTTAAAATCGTTGAATTAATTTTTTATAGTTTCTCCATTGGTTTAATTCTAATTTTGTTAAACCATCTTTTTTTACAATACCTTAAAAAAATATTAAAATTCACTTTTTAATATCCAGGTATCACCGTAGTTAATTTGTCATTTATTATATAAAGATTAATTGCAAATTTTCATGCATAGCTAATGCTCAATTTACAGGTACTTGAAACCACATTTACAATTAATCTAAATCATTCAATAAAAATTATATAATATTTTAAAATATTTCATTTAAATATATCACACTTGAAAATAAAGAGATTCGAATAAACACATTTACACGTAATTCAATAAAATACAAGCATTAAATCAATTAAATATTTTTTATAACATTCATTAAAATATATCACATCTAAAAATAAAGCATTACTTTCCATCATGCTCAAATTCAAAGGTAAATACCTTCTTTACTAAAATTGAATAGAATACGCACCTTTAAATCAACTAATAAACTATCCATAATATTTCAGTAAACTATATCACAATCAAAAATAAAGTATTACTAGTGATATCATGCTCAGGTTTGAAGGTATAAAAGAATATGATACAGCTGAAAGTATCCAGACTGCACGTAATTGTGCCATAATATTTTCAGATGATGAATTACCTAAAAACATATGTAAAGACATCGAAGAGACACTGAATAGATATGAGTTCAGTAAAAAAGAAAAAGTAGAGATTGAAGTTAGATACATAAAGAATGTTGCTGAAATTATTGTGTCCGTTCACTGCCCTTTAAGACGTTTGGTTGGTAAAAGCGATGAACAGATCCTGCGCGGCCTTAAAAATTACAGGTCCCGTTTTGAAGATTACTATAACAATATAAAACCTTACTAACTCTTTTTTTTTAAATTTCTTATTTTATGTCATTAATGTTTAGATAATTCAGCAATTATATTTACAATGTTTTTAACAGCAAGTCTAAAGTCTTCTATCCTTATATTTTCATTTGGAGAATGCACCAGAGAGCCCCAGTATTCTGCACCAGTAGAGACAGTTGGGATACCTAATTTATTTATGAAATTATAGATAGGGCTGCTTCCAACAGAAATTGGATAAATTAAAGGTTCCATGCCGTATGTTTTTCTAGTTGCATCCCTGATTATATCCACTGCAAAGGAAGAAGGTGCTGTTTTAGCGGATTCATACCCATAATGATACTTAACCTCAACATCACTGAATCCATGTTTTTCTATATGTTCATGGAGATTTTCAAGAAGCTTTTCAGGTGTCTGCCCTGGGAAAAGTCTAAAGTCTACTTTAGCAAAGGCTTCACTTGGAACTATAGTTTTGGTTCCCTCTCCAATGTAACCTGATTTTATACCATCGATGTTGCATGTTGGTTTTAAATATAAGGATTTTAGCGCATCAAATCCTTCAAATTTCCCTGCAAATTCAGTTAGTCCATATTCTTTCTTTGTCTCATCGTCGTTAAATGGAATTTCTTTTAAAAGTTCTTCATCTTCTTTAGTTATTTTAATATCATCATAGAATCCTTCAACCAGGATTTTACCCTTTTCATCTCTAAGACTGCTTAAAAACTCCACTAATCTCCAGACAGGATTAGGCACTAAACCCGCCCTGCCTGAATGCACGTCCCTATCAGCTTTCTTAACAAAAAATTCAAAAAATGCAAGCCCTTTGTAACCGAGCTTTACAGATGGTCTCCCGTTTTCGTGCTTATCACCAGATTCCCAGACGCCGATATCAGCTTCAAAGAGGCCTTTATATTTATCAATATATTTTGGAAGTGAAACACCTCCAATTTCCTCTTCACCCTCAAAAACAAATTTAACAGCTACTGGAAGATCACCCCTTGTCTTTAAAATGGATTCCACAGCCTTGACTCTAGCTATAATATTTCCTTTGTTATCTGCAACTCCCCTTGCAAATATTTTACCGTCCCGTATCTCCGGCTCAAAAGGCGGGCTCGTCCACAGCTCCAGAGGATCTGCCGGCTGCACGTCGTAGTGGTTGTAAAAAATAATTGTTTTATTGTAATTTTCAGGTTTGTACTCCCCATAGATTAGAGGATTTGCCCCTTCCATCTCCAGTATTTGGACATTCAATCCCGATTCTTCAAGAATTTCTTTAATCTTTGTTACACATTCTTTTATACCTTCATCTTGCGTAGATATAGACGGAATGGAACATATCGATTTAAGGTCTTCAATAAACGTGTCAAGATTTTCATCCACATAGTCTAACGCTTTTTGCATTAAATCACCAACAGTTGGAATATATGATCCTGATTTTTAATAAAATTTAGTTATGGATATACCGTTAAAAATTTGATTGATTTTTGTACTTGTATCGTTCATAGGTTTTTCACTCCAAATTTTTTAGTAAAAATTAAATAATTACTTAATAAAATCTAAAATCATAAACTTCAAAAATATTAATTGTATTAGGGTTAATTGCAGCCGTTTCAGGATGATAAAAATGTTGAATAGGTGTTAAAAATGGATATTTTTGGTGATAAAACAGAATATGAAAAATATTTTGACAAAGCAGGTAGCTACTTAGAAAAAGGGAATCTTGAAAAAGCCATTGAATATCTTGATAAAGCTCTGGAAATAAATCCAAATTATATTGATGCTTTGGTTAACCAAGGATTTGCACTTCAAAATTTAGGTATTTTTAATGAAGCATTAGATTGTTATGATAAAATATTAGCAATAAATCCTAATCAGGCAGTAGCTCTGCTAAATAAAGGCATTATATTACTTGATAAACTTAAAGACTATGAAAAAGCAATAAATTGTTATGATATTCTTTTAAATATGGATAAAAGAGTTTTTAAGGATGTAATTAAGGAATATAATATTAATTATCCTCATATATATGCTAATATCTATAATGATAAAGGTTTAGCCTTATTTAATCTTAAAAGATATAAAGATGCCATTTATTACTATAATGAATCGTTGAAAATTGATCCTGAAAATTTAAAAGCCTTACACGGTAAAAAACTTGCAGAAGATGAATTAAATGATATAAAAAACAATTCACATCCTAATTATAATACTCAAATTAATGATGGGATGGATTTTTGCCCTAAATGTGGAACTAAAAGTGTAACGGGTGCTGAATTTTGTTATAATTGCGGGGCAAAGTTAATTCAGGATAATGCAGTTGGAGATATTAACACATCTATTAATGGTAGTGGAAATGAAAATTTTAATTATCAAAATATAGAAAAATCAGTAGTTAGGATGAATGAGCCCAAAAAGTTTAAACATCCCTTAATATCTATTCTTGATGCAATTAATAATATATTTCTTGTTCTTTTATTTGTAAGTACTGTAATTTTGATTTTATCTTACATTATACCTCTATCCGAGATCATTCGGTATAGTTCTGGAATTTTCGTAATTATATTTTTAGCAATTGCCGTGAGTTCATCAACAATTTCAAACATGCTTAAAAGACGTCTTAGGCAAAAAATTATACAAACTGGCATTCCAGCTCAGGCACGCGTCCTTAAAGTGACTAACTTAGAATACAGTCATCATCAAGGAATACGAACTGCAAAACTCACCCTTGAAGTAGATCCAGAAACAGATGCCCCTTACCAGGTAAAGTCTACTGTAAATGTAGGTGTAAGTGATGCATCACTTATTTTCCGCCCAGGTAGTACAGTCAAAGTTTTCATTGATCCTGGAGATGCCAGTCAGGTTGAAGTTGAGTATTAAATGGATTTGCAAACTCTTTAAAAATGATTAGTATTGGTTCGCAAATCCTTATCCAGAAGCCTTCAATTTTTCCTGATTTTCTATAAATTCTGGGTTCTCAAACGTAGAAAAGGGTTTATCTTATTCATAATCCCCAGATACCTTCGTTTTTGCTTCCTGGTGCTTTTATTCATACTTCATAAGCATAAACAAGCGTTGATCATCTTCATTATCAATTTCATCTACGATCTTGTAGTTCAGGAATCGTTTTGCGTACCAGTATTCGAAGCCGATTCCATAGCTTCCTTCATCATCTGCGGAAAATCCACCGCGTCAACGGCAGCCTTTACCATCACTTCCCTCTCACCAGATTCCATCTCTTTTCTTGTTTCACTCGAAAAATTAAATTTAATAAACTCCTATTAAAAATTACATCTTTTATACGCCGCCGGCTACCGCTGGCGGCTTAAGTAGTAAACTAACACAATTAATAAATAAAATCTCTAAACATCTAAAGCTAAAAAAATATAATTTATTTTGATATTTAAAAATAAGGGAAAAATCGTATTCGGTTAAAAATTAAGAAAATAAGAAAAAATTTAGGTATTCAGGTCAATTAGAAGGATAATTTAGATATCCTGCTCATTGCTTCCTTGGTATTCTCAAGCGTGTTAAACGCAGTTAATCTGAAGTAACCTTCACCACTCGGACCAAAACCTACACCAGGTGTACCTACAACATAAGCTTTATCTAACAGGGTGTCAAAGAATTCCCAGGAATCCATGCCGTTTGGTGTTTTGACCCATATATAAGGTGAGTTAACTCCACCGTAAATTTTAAGGCCAATTTTTGTTAAGCTTTCTCTGATAATTTCGGCATTTTTCATGTAATAATCAATTGATTCCTGAATCTCTTTCTGTCCTTCTGGAGAATAAACAGCTTTAGCAGCAACTTGTATAGGATAAGAGACGCCGTTGAATTTGGTTGTCTGCCTCCTGTTCCACAGAGGGTTTAAAGCTTGAGGATTTCCTTCCCCATCATACCCCATAAGTTCTTTAGGTACTACAGTGTAAGCACATCTGGTACCGGTGAATCCTGCATTTTTAGAGAAGCTTCTAAATTCAATAGCTACTTCTTTTGCCCCGTCTATTTCGTAGATACTGTGAGGGATGTTGTCTTCACGTATGTAAGCTTCATAAGCCGCGTCGAAGAGAATTATAGCATCGTTTTCTTTGGCATAATTTACCCACTTAGCTAACTGTTCTTTTGTAAGAGCGGTACCTGTTGGGTTGTTTGGGAAACATAAATAGATTAAGTCTACATCTTCTTCGGGGAGTGCAGGTACAAGGTCATTTTCTTCAGTGCATGGAAGGTAAACAAGTCCCTCATATTTTCCGTCTTCTCCCATAGGGCCTCCACGTCCTGCCATGATATTAGTTTCCACATAAACCGGGTAAACTGGGTCTGTTACTGCTATTACATTATCAAGCCCAAATATTTCCTGGATGTTTCCAGTATCACATTTTGCCCCGTCGCTGATGAATACTTCATCATTGTCTAATTGGATTCCCCTTGGAGCGTAATCATTTTTGATGATTTCTTCAATTAGAAAATCGTATCCCTGTTCTGGTCCATAGCCTCTAAATGTGTCGGCCTGGCCCATTTCATCAACTGCATTTTTGAATTCTTTTACTACAGCCTTTGGTAACGGCCTTGTGACGTCACCAATACCCATACGGATAACATCAGCGTCAGGGTGTTCTTTTTGATATTTATCAACACGGTGAGCAATTTCTGCAAATATATAACTGCTTTTAAGTAATAGGTAGTTTTCATTAATTTTGACTGTCATTTTAAGTCCTCTAAAATCTGTGATTTTAGGGTTTCGAAAAATTCTATGAATTTTTCTTCAACCTCTAAAAATATTTTCAATATTTTTGTGGTCACAAAATCAAAAGAGTTTTGTGACCTCTCATTTAAGTCATGATTATATATTGGTTAATTTATTTATTCATTTATGTGCAAAGTAAAACTTTACTTACCAACAACTGTTTCATCAACTTACAAAGCTACAAAATCTTTTAAAGCTGTGAAATGAAGTTAAGCACTGCCAAAAAACTTAGTTTTTGACGTCAGGAAACCTTGAAATTCTGTAAATTCAAGAGTTTTCTGGCTTCAAAATCCCATCTTGTGAAGGTTTCATTCAGATGAGTCATTACAACTATTTATGTGCAAAGTAAAACTTTACTTACCATCCACTATTTCATCTAACCTTGCAAATCCAACCCTATCAAAGAAACCTTTTTAAAAAAAGCCAGCGAAAATCATAGCTTGCAAAACTGAAGGTTTTGCGCATTCGAAAGCTTTGCTTTCGATGCACCAAACACTACGTGTTTGAGTGCTCCAAAAAACCAGAGGTTTTTTGAGAGATTTTCGGGGCCCGCAAAATCGAAGATATTGAAAAATGCTAGCATGCAAAAAAAACTTTGTTTTTTGTTGCGGTTACAAAATCTTCGATTTTGTAAACATTTTTCAATCTCCCCAAAATCTGTGATTTTTGAGGATTTTGCAGGGGTTTCATCCAAAAATTAGGGAGTAATTGTAAATATTTTACTTATGTGCAAAGTAAAATCTCAACTTACCATCCACTATTTCATCTAATCTTGCAAATCCAAACCGTTCAAACTGCACAATATCATTAACTTTCAGGTCCTTGCACGAAGGTTCTGCAAGACCAGGTGTGACACTTGCATCAGGCATTACAACTTCTACTTTCCGGTTATATTCTGCAGGGATCCAGTGAATAAACTGAGCGCCAACTTTCTTAGCATCTTCAAAGTTTGAATTATACACGACCCCTATATAATCTTTCTCTGCATCCGCATAGTCTAATCTGAAAATAATTATATTCAGTGCGTCCATAAGCCTTATAGCTTTATAAAACAGTTTATCAGCAAGTTCATATTCCAGCTCTTTTGCAAATTCGATAATATCTGAATCAATTTCAGTGTTTTCTGAAATCTGGTCGTTAATTATCTTGATTTCTTTAAATCCTTCGTATAAATCTTCTTTTACAAGATAAACTTCCCCGTTAAATGGAATTTCACGGTACCCTCGATCTAAAAAGTCAGGGTGTAACGGCCTCTTAATTATCTCTTTGTTTTCTTGAGGGAAATCATCTATTATAACTTCTTCAGGGTTCCAGACAAAGAAATACCTGTTTGCAGCTTCTTCTAAAATCGCACGGTTTAATCCGTATATTTTCTTCCAGCTTACAACTGAATCGGCCATTTTAACACCTATTTCATTCATAAGCTCCTGAATGGATTCTTTCATTATTCCACGCTTTGCAATAGCCCTTATTGTTCCGAGTCTTGGGTCATCCCAGCCAGAATAAATACCTTCATCTATACCTGCCCTTGCTTTAGAAGTACTTAAAGCAATGTCTTCCATTTTAAGTCTTCCGTAGTGTATGAAAACTGGTATGTCCCAGCCGAAGTAGTTGTATAAATACTTCTGTTTTTCAGAATTTGCAAGGTGATCTTTTCCACGTAAGACATGTGTAATTCCACACAGGTGATCATCTACAGCCACAGAGAAATTCATCATTGGGTAAATCTTATATTTTCTACCAATACGAGGGTGTTCAGCATCTACAATCCTCATTATAGCATAATCCCTTATTGCAGGGTTTTTATGTTCTATGTCAGTTTTAACTCGAAGTACTGCTTCTCCTTCATCAAGGTTTTCCATATTTTTCCAGCGTTTGAGATTCTCTTCCACACTTAAATCTCTGCATGGGCATGCTAATGATTGATCTTTTAGTTTTTTGAATTCTCCGGCTTCACAGTCGCACATGTAAGCTGCACCCATTTCAATGAGCTTTTCAGCATATTCATAATAAATAGGGAGCCTATCGCTTTGAATGATTTTTTCGTCAATTTTAACACCCATCCACTCAAGATCTTCGTCTATCATTTCATAGGCATCTGGATCGACTCTACGTGGATCTGTATCTTCAATACGGAGGATCAGTTTACCGCCGTACTTCTTCACATATTCATTGTTTAAAACAGCAGCCCTTGCATGTCCTATATGGAGGGGACCACTTGGGTTAGGTGCAAACCTTAAGACAACTTCACCTTTAACATCTGGAAGGTCTGAAAGTCCTTTTTGTTCCACTTTCTTTTCTTTTTCTATTAATCCGCCCCTTTTCTCAAGTTCTGCAGCTTGAGTTTCGGGATCCATAGAATTTACTTTTCCAACAACCTGGCCTGCAAGTTTAGAAACTTCCTTAGACTGGCTTCTAAACTCTGCATGGGAACTCATAATACTTCCAATTACAGCACCCATCTGGGCTGTCCCCTTATGTTTAACTGCGTTCATAAGGGCATATTTATATAAAAGGTCTTCTAAATCGCTCATAAAATCACCCACAGAAATAAATAATAATAAAAACCCTCAAGCAGTTTTTGCTGGGGGTATTCGAAAACAGAGTTTTCGAAAGTCTTAAAATTTGATTTTAGGACTTGGAAAATGTACTTTCCAATGCGCCTAAAAAGGATATAAATAAAATGGTTTTAGTGAGTTCTCTCAATTACAAAATCAGCAAATAGTTCAAGGGCTGTTTTTGCATCAGAATCATCTAAAACATTCAAAAGCTCTTTTGCAGTTTTAACATCTTCAAGAGCTATATTTCTAGTATATTCTATTGCCCCATATTTTTCAAACAGTGCAATTGCATCGTCCACTAAACTTTCATCATTCTGGTTTAGTATATAAATTAACCTTTCTTTATCTTCATCTGATGCCTTTGAAAGTGTGTTGACAACCATAAGGGTCATTTTACCCTTAACTATGTCGCTGCCTACAGGTTTTCCAATTTCTTCTGCATCACTTACCACATCAAGGTAATCGTCCTGAATCTGGAATGCCATTCCAATTAAACGTCCGTATTCTGCAAGGGCATCGATCTGTTCATCGGTTCCCCCACCGATTAAAGCCCCTGCTTTAGTTGCAGCTGATATAAGGGCAGCTGTTTTTTTATAGATCATGTTCAGATATTCATCTTCTTTAACGTCTAATTTTCCTTCAAAACCAATATCCAGTGCTTGTCCTTCACATAATTTAACACAGGCATCTACAGCGGCACTCATTGCACGCATAATCCTTTGAGGCTGGACATGTTCTATATTTGTCTCAAGTATAGATTCAAAAGCCTTTGAGAATATGGTGTCCCCAGCCAGAATTGCCATGGGTTCTCCCCATATGGCATGGACTGATGGCTTTCCCCGTCTCATATCATCTTTGTCCATTATATCATCGTGTATAAGGGAGAAAGTGTGGATCAATTCCACTGCCGCTGCTGTCTTAAAAGCGTCTTCCTTTCTGCCGCCCACTGCTTCACAGCACAATACAACAAGTGCTGGGCGCATTTTCTTGCCCCCAGCCTTAGTTAAATGAGCTGATGCCTCACCGAGGGATGAAGGATCAATAGTCTTCAATGATTCTCCAATTTCTACATCAACGTTCTCAGAATATTCTTTAAGTACCTGCGTTACTTTCATTAAACTCCTCCGTTAAATACCTGTGCCTGGCCATTCCTTAATATATGAATATTGTTTCCTAGTTTATAACCTTCTTCCTCTGCAAGTTCGGTGTAAGATGCAAGCATTTCAAGACTTCCGTGTGACGGAATGATATGCATTGGGTTAAGCATCCTTATAAAGTCCCTGTGGTCCTCCCTTCCTGCATGTCCAGATACGTGGGCATTAGTAAATATTCTGGCGCCACTTGATTTAAGTCTTCGCTCCAGTAAATTCCTGTTTGCAACGTTCATAGGGTTTGGAATTATAGGTGCAGATATTACAACATTATCTCCATTTCTAACGTTGAAATGTGTTTTACCAGCAGCGATACGTGGTAAAAGTGCATCTGGCTCTCCTTGATGCCCTGTTGTAACTAAAAGATACTCTGATCTCTTTTCTTCTGCCCTTGCAAGGGCCTTGTTTACTGCTTTTGGACTCCCGTATATGCTCGCAGTTGCAGGAAGTTTTAAAATTCCCATAGTTTCAGCTAAACTACAGAACCGCTCCATGGATCTTCCAAGAAGCAGCATCTGCCTGTCGCTTTCCTTTGCTATATTACATATAGCCTGGATACGTTCTATATGGGATGAAAATGTTGTAACAAGCATTCCATTTTTCTCATCCATAGGGCCTAGCATTATATCTTTAAGCATGATCCTTGCAATCTTTTCAGAATGAGTTTTAGCTTCCCCTCCTTCTGAAGCCCTCGTGGTATCGACTATAACTGCAAGAACACCTTTCCTTCCCAGTTCTTTTAATCTGTTGTAGTTTGGTGGTGGAGAAAGCAGCTGGTAATTATCAAATTTAAAATCATTTGAATAAATTATAATACCTTCAGATGTATGTAAAGCTGCCATTGCAGTTTGCGGAATACTGTGAGTCATCTGAATAAACTCTAGTGTGATATCTGGAGATATCTGACATTTCTCTCCAGGGTTTAAAACCTGGAGTGGGTTTGTAACTGTAAATTTCTTTTCTGCTTTAATGGTTCTTTCTATAAGAGCCAGAGTATAAGGTGTTGCTATTATAGGAGCTTCATACCTGTGGGCAAGCTTTGCAACCGCCCCTATATGATCTAAATGTCCGTGTGTAAATACGATAGCTCTTACCTTTCCATCAACTTCTTTCATTAAAGTATCGTCTGGAATAACACCTCTCTCAATCAAATCGAGACTGTGCATTCTCGCTATATCTGTATCTTCATGAATATGAATTCTATCAAGGTGAATTCCCATATCAAATATGACAACATCATCTCCAACTTTAACAGCGGACATGTTTTTTCCGACTTCTTCATATCCACCAATTGCTATTACTTCAACGCTCATTTTTGACCTCCATGCGTCTTTTTACGTATAAAACAAACCTTTTATTGATTAAGCTACACTTAGGTGCTTTATCAAATCTCTAAAGTTTGCAATAATATTGATTATATGTACTTGATAACCAGTTACCTCAATTTTTAAATGAATATCTATACTTTAAATTTGTAAATTTCATTAAACTGGTTACAATCCAATTAAATTCTACGGGCATATTTTTTAGTATTAATGCCCCTTTCAGTAAGCCATTCGCGTGTTTTACCACGTATTAACAGATCACAGTTTCTAAGTTCTTTTACGTTGTTTGCACCAACCAGAAACATTGCAATCTTGAGTGATTCTTTAAATTCTTCAACTTTTTTAACCACAGATTCATAACCTGTATAAGCTTCCTTAAGAAGAGGTAAAGCAATTCCAACACATTCAGCACCTAATGCTAATGCTTTAGCAGCGTCAAGGCCGCTCCTTATACCACCAGAGGATATTACAGGGACATTTACCGATTCACAAACTTCAACTGTACTTGCAGCAGTTGGAATCCCCCAATCCCAGTATAAATTTCCAATATAATCTTCTTCAGCTCTGTATGTTTCAACTGCAGCCCAGCTTGTGCCTCCAGAACCTGCAACATCTATTGCATTAACACCTGCTTTTTCTAGAGTTACTGCTTCTGATTTTGAAATTCCTGCACCTGTTTCTTTGGCAATAATAGGCATATCAATTATATCTGCAATTTTTTCAATGGATTCAACATATCCTCTTGCATCAATATCCCCTTCCGGCTGAATTGCTTCCTGTAGAGTATTTAAATGAATTGCAAGGGCATCTGCTTCTATCATTCCAGCTGCAGCTTCTGCATACTCTATCTGTGGCGCACCTATGTTGCCTATTATGAATGCAGATGGTGCATTTTCTCTTACCACGCTGTAAGTTGGGATAAGCTCTTTATTTTCTACAGCAGCACGCTGACTTCCAACGCCCATCCCTATATTAAGTTCATCTGCGGCTTTTGCAAGTTCTCTATTTATTTTAGTTGCTGCAGGGTGTCCACCCGTTATAGCTGATATTATTAAAGGAATATCTAATTTTTTTCCAAAAAAGTCTATTGATACATCAATTCCTTCTTTATCCACTTCAGGAAGAGCTTTATGGATGAGTTCTATATCTTCAAACCCAGTACTTTTACCCCGATATTCAACATCACGCTGATTACATATTAATAAATGTTCTAGTTTCCGTTCTGAAGTCATGGTATAGTTCCTTCTTTTTTAATTACGTCCATTAATTCCTAAATTATTATGAGTATGTGATTTAAAGCTCTTTTCATGAACTGAATGATTAAATTTATTTCTTAGAGTTCCAATCTCTATGATTAATATTTCTCCAAATAAATAACTTCATAATTCAATTAAATAATTAATTTATTTCTTTTTAATTATGGTTCCAATTCCTTTTTCATGATTTAGAGCTCTTTTAACAAAGTTTTCTTTACCTGCATTTATAATCTCAGATTCAACTCCAAGTTGTGCAAGTTCTATAAGTTCTGTAAGTTTCCCGTTCATTCCACCAGTAACGTCCACGTTTAATGAACCTTCTGCAACAAGGTCATCACATGACGTAACGGTATTCAATAATTTTGCATCTTCGTATTTTTTTGGGTTTTTGGTGTAGATACCATCTACATCAGAACCTAAAATAACACGTGTTGGTTTCAAATTTTCCCCCAGATAGTTTATTATCTGATCACCAGATAAAACACATATTTTTATAGATTTATCCAGATCCGGCACCACGTCGCCGTAGATAACCGGGACAAATCCCAATTCTAAATATTTATTAATTAAATCCAAATTACAAGAATGGATTCGTTTATTTTTAGTTATAATGAATGATGATGGTTGTAATGAGACTGCTAAAACTCCTTTTTTTCTTAAACTATCACAAACAAAAGTATTCAATTTTTTAACCCAGCTCTGCGTAATGCAAAATCCAAGTTTTTTTCTGGCAAAATCCTCTTCGTCAGTTATGGGGCTGCCTATTTCATATTTTTTGGCAGATGGATGTCCAAAGGAGCCAGCACCATGCACAATTATAAGTTTATCAAATGATGACTCCGCAATTTCGTCTGAAATTCTATTTAAATTATCGTGATCAATAAGGGGTTCTTCTGCCTCTTTTTTTGTGATCACACTTCCCCCAAGTTTAAGAATAATCAATTAGCATCTACCTCTCTAATTAATGTAATGTGGTGATTTTAACTCCTTCTTTTGAAATATCTGCATTTAAAGCAGTTTCTGTTTCATTGATTGCAGATATAACATTACCAGTTCCGCCAGGGCAGTATGCTATTATGCTGCCGCCGCCGCCGGCACCAGTTATTTTAGATCCACATGCTCCTGCATTTCTTGCAGTATAAACCATGCTTGAGAGTTCTTTCGTGTTAACACCAAGGGCATCTAAAAGCCCATGATTTATATTCATAAGTTCTCCAATCCTTTTTTTATCATTTTCAAGGATTGCTTGTTTTGCTTCTTCTGTTATAAGTTCAATTGAATCAATTACTGGATTAATAATATCAGGATATACATCTCTTCTTACTCTAACTGCTTCAACAACTTTTCCCGTATTTCCCCGGGTATCTGTATATCCTATAACAACCGGAATATCATAATCAATATCCAACTGCACAATGTCTTCAGCATTTGTTTCTAAATAAATCAATCCACCATAAGTACTTATGGTAGTATCTAAAGGACTTGCAAATGATTTCTGAACAGTGAGTTCAACTTCATGTGCATATTTGGCTATCTCTTCTTTTTTTAAATCTAGTTTATTATATGCAGAAACTGCTGCAATTGTGGCGACAGTTACCGCTGCTGAAGACCCAAGTCCCCCACCAATGGGAATATTTACATCTATACTTATATCTATTCCAGAACCATCATGGACTTTTTTAATGGATTCCAGTATGTACTTTAGGATGCCTTTTTTTGGAGAATCAGATATAATAGCTCCGCTATTAAAATCAATGCACCCTTTTATTCCCAAATCTTTAATATTTACATTTATATTACTGGTGCTGCTTTCTAAGACCTCTACACATGACCTTTTACTTATGGCCATTGCAATGGCAGGTTTGCCATATACAACTGCATGTTCCCCAAATAGGATTGCTTTTCCAGGTGCAGATGCCTTGACTTGCATTTAATTCACCGTGATAATCTTGATAATCTTAATTTAATGATTTAAGCGTCAATAGTGACTAAGTAGACATTATTGGCAGATTTATATTACTTATTTAATTTTATATTTACCAGAACATAGCAGATGCATAACCAACTACTGCACTGTAATCTCCAGTTAGATCTCCACTCGTTGCGTATTTTAATACTTCCGCATTTTGGGCTCCTAACCCTTTTGAAGCAATAATAGTCGATGCTACAGGACCATAACCACACATCGTAACGTTAAGGTCTAACACTCTTTTCATCATTAGTTTTTCATCCATCGATTCTATTGCATCCAGAACCTGTTTGTCATTTTTAGCTGCAATATTTTGCGGCTTGTAATGGGTCATATCTGAACTTGCGATTATTCCAACAGAGGTTCCAAGTGCTTCTGCTGTTTTTTTTATGGAATTACCTATATCATAGGATGTTTCAAGATCCTGAATCCACATGGTTACTGGGACAATTTTAAAATCGTCACTGAAATACTGTAAAAATGGTAGATGCACTTCACAGCTGTGCTCCTGGATATGAGAAGACACGTCAGAATCAATGATTCCGGCATCATTAATCATTTCCTTTGCAAATTCCGTATCTATTTCTACATTTCCAAGGGGAGTTTCCCATTCTCCTTCCAGCATTGTTGATATGCCTGATCCAAGTCCAGTATGGTTAGGACACAGAATCACGAATGTTTCTGGAAATCCATCTTCTACGATCTTATAGTAAGAATGTGCTGCAATTGGCCCGGAATACAGGTAACCTGCATGAGGCGCCATTACTCCCTTTATTTCCCTTTTATTACCCATAGTTGGGATTTTTCCGGGACCCAATTCATGTTTAAAGCACCATTCTATTCTGTTTTTTAAAGACTCAGGATTACTTTCATAAAAAACGCCTGCAACTGCAGGTTTTCTTATCATAAAATCACTGCCTCTTTTGTTTTTAAACTCAATTTTGGTTAATATTTACCACTTCAATCGAGTTAATTTTTACTCAAGTCAGCTTACACATCTTAAAAGCGCCGAAAAGTTTTGACTCATAAGATTTGTAAGCTGCCAAATCGGGGATTATATCAAATTATATTCCTCGATTTAAATTCGAAATATTCTCGAAAAGACATAGATTTTAGCTGAACGCTGTAAATCTATGATTTTAAGCTATAGTTTAAAGATTAAATTTTTAACTCGAAATCAGCTGGCTGCATTTCAAGTTCTTCATCTTCGCCTAATGCTCCTTTTGCTCTTAACATCTGTCTAGCAAGTAACCAGTAGACAAGTGCAATAGCTTTTCTACCTTTGTTGTTTACAGGCAGCACTATATCCACATTTCCAAGTAAGTTTTCTGTATCACAGAGCGCGACAACAGGTATTCCTATTTGTTTTGCTTCAATAATTGCCTGTGAATCTGATCTTGGGTCTGTTACTACAAGCACTTTAGGTTCTATAAATTTAGCGTAATTTGGATTGGTTAATGTTCCTGGTATGAACCTTCCAGGTATTGTTTTTGCTCCAGTGAGCTTTCCAAATTTCTTAACAGGAGCCTGACCATACTGCCTTGTGGACACAACTAATATGTCATCAGCGTCATATTTTGCAAGGAATTTTGCTGCTGATAGTATTCTATCGTTGGTTTTCCTTACATCCAAAACATACAGACCATCTGCTCTTACTCTATATATGTATCGTTCCATGTCTTTAGTTTTTTGCTGAGTTCCAATGTGTAAACCTGCTGCTAAATACTTGTCTAGTGGAATTAAAAGTTCTGACAAATTAATCACCTCAATATTTCAAATAATTTAAAAATTTGTGTTTTTTTATATTTTTTAAAATTTAGTAGTTTTTTAGTCCGTTTTAACGGCTTTTCCTAATAAGACGAATGATTATTCATCATCCTCAACTTCTACTGCCTCATTAGGACATACATCCATGCAGACTTCACATAAGCTGCATTCTTCCTTATTTACAATAACTATTTTGTCCCCTTCAATTATAAGGACTTCCATTGGGCATACGTCGACGCATTCTGCGCAGTCTGCACCGTCGCATTTATCGTGATCGATAGTTATCTTAACCATATGTATCACCTTGTGTTTAAATATCCGCCATTTTTGGATTGATCATCTCTTCTTCAATTCTGATAAGTTCGTTAAGTTTTGCGATTCTTTCCCCACCTAGGGCTCCTGTTTTGATTATTGGACTTGCAAATCCAACAGCTAAATGAGCTATTGTTTCATCTGTTGTTTCACCAGATCTATGTGATACAACTGGTACATAACCATTAGCCTTTGCAAGTTTAACTGTTGCATAGGTGTCGCTTAATGTTCCTATCTGGTTTGGTTTTATGATGATCGAATTTGCAGCACCTACATCAATCCCTTCCTGAAGAATTTCTGCATTGGTTACAAACAGGTCATCTCCACAGATAAGACATTTGTCCCCTGATTTTCGAGTAAGTTCTGCAAATGCTTCAAAATCGCCTTCCTGTATAGGATCTTCAACATAGAACATGTTGTAAGTATCAATGATTTCTTTAACAAAGTCTATCTGTTCACCAATATCTCTGCTTACGCCTTCTCTTTCGTAAACATATTTAGAGCCGTCCCACATTTCACTTGCGGCCATGTCAAGGCAAGGCCTTATTTCAATTCCAAGTTCATCGCCTACTTCTTCGCAAGCTTTTGCTTGGATTGAGAGGGCTTCTTCATTGGTAAGGTTAGGTGCCCATCCGCCTTCGTCTCCTTTTCCACCAGTGAAAGTGCTGTCTTTGGCTTTTATTAATGAACCAATTTTTTTATGAACGCTTGAGTTTGCAAACACTGCTTCAGTTATATTTTCTGCTCCTACTGGAAGGACTAAAAATTCCTGAATATCAGGTGCATTTTTACCGGCGTGTGCTCCACCATTTATCATATTTCCTAAAGGATATGGAATTTCATTTTTGGTAATTCCTCCCAGGAATTTGTAAAGCGGCAGGTTATAGGATGCAGCGGCAGCCTTTGCAGTTGCCATTGAAACAGCAACTATGGTGTTACCACCTAAAGAAGATAGGTTATCGGTACCATCTATTTCTTTTAAAACCATATCTATATCATTTAAATCTTCGGCATCCATTCCAATAAGCTCAGATGAGATAACGTCTTCAACTTCACTTATTATTTTATCAACACCGCCTTCGGGAAATGCTGTAACTTCGCGTATACCGGTACTAGCACCGCTAGGCGCTGCAGCTCTTCCAAAACCATTCCATGTTAAAACATCTACTTCTACCGTTGGGTTTCCCCTGCTATCTAAAATTTTTCGTACACGGACGTCTTCAATAATACTATCCACAAAAACACCTCTTCATAGATGATAAGTTATCAGTACCACCTATTTCATTTAAAACCATATTTATCATTTGAATCCTACAAAAATTGCAAATTTTTGCAGGCCCGAAAATATTTGATTTTCGCGATTTCAGCGCCTATTCCAAGTTGTGATAAAATTATGCATTCATTTCATTTATCATTTTAGCAATGCAACTCTTAGTATGCTGTAATTTCATAAAATAGTGGTTATTTTCTAATACCGAGAGGAATTACGCCTTTTTTAAGTTCTAAACTTGCAATATCTATTGGATCAAGTGACCCTTCAACTTCTATTAATGGTTTTGCCCCCATTGATAACTGGAGGGCTCTTGCACCAACAATTCTTGCTTTTTCAAACCTTGTAAGTTCTTCAGATGACATAACATCTTCTCCTGATTCAATACTGAACCTTTTAATTTTATAAGAGAATTTCTATTAACTTATCATATGCTATTATAATTTTTACCATCACTCAATTTTAAAATCTCGAAAAATCATGGCGTAAAAAATCTATGATTTTTTAAGGTTCTGTAGGTTTTTAGAAATTCGCTTAAGTTAATGGGGCTGCCGAGATTTGAACTCGGGTCGCCAGCATTCCGGTGTGACCATCCCCGATCCAGTTGAAAAAATATTATTTCAAGAATTGTTGATATTTAGTTCAATGGCTGGGAGGATGGACCAAGCTACCCTACAGCCCCTCACCATACTTCAACGTGAGCTATTAACATTCTTCTACAACAATACTTAGAAATTCCAAGATCATCAAGAACTTCTTTTGGGTTTTCTCCGTCTTCTACCCTTTTTTTGTATTCATCAAAAAAAGCAGAGACAACTTTACCACAGCTTATACATCGTATAGGAATCATGTTTTACCATCTTTTTAGTTTTTAATAAATTCCTTGTATCTGCAAAATTACAGAAATTATGTTAATATAAACATTTTTTTTTCTGTATATTACAAATCATAGTTTAATATTATAGTTTTTAAATAAATCCTTTTTTATAAAAAAATAGGAAATATTTAAAATATTTTAGAAAATACAAGTATTTTCTAACTCCCCAAAAATCGAAGTTAGAGAAAAATGTTATCAAAATCTCCGATTTTGATACAGCAAAAACAGAGTTTTCGCATGCTACGCATTTTTCTATACGTCAAAAATCGTTGATTTTTGACAGATTTTTGAGGATTTTTAAATCTTCTTGCATTTAATATGTAAAATATAAAGGTTTTTTTCGGGGCAAGAAGATTAAATAATAGATTACCTGTAACTTTTCTGCCTTCTAGCTCTGGCTCCTCTTCCACCGTACTTTTTAGGTTCGGATCTTCTAGGGTCACCAACAAGCATAGTTCGGTCATACTGAGTGAATTTTTCTTTTAAATCCATGTCGCTTGTCCACTGTATAAGTCCTTTTGCTATGACCATACGTGCAGCTTCAGCCTGTCCCATTACTCCTCCACCGACAACTTTAACATCGATATCGAGGGTGTTGACAATGTCTCCAGCAAGTACTAATGGCTCTGTAATTTTGAGTCTTGCAAGTTCTGGATCGTAAAGTTCAACTGGGCGTTTGTTTATTCGGATTCTTCCTTTTCCTTCTCGGAATTTACCCCTTGCTATTGCAGTTTTTCTTTTTCCGCTTGTGTGAATTACTTTTTTCATATTAACACCTATACTTCAAACTTTGCTCCAAGTAACTTTGAGAGGGTTCCAAGTTCGATACTTTTTTTAATATTTTTAGGCATTGCTTCTTCTAATTTAAAGATTTCAGCATCTGCAAATTCTTTTGGGATTCCTACAAAGACTTTAAGACCTTTGAATGCTTCTCTTCCGCTTGTTTTCCTGTAAGGTATCATTCCTCTTACAGTTCTTCTAAATATATCATCAGGTCTTCTTGGGTATTTTGGTCCCATTTTCCTTGGATTTGATATACTTGCTCTGTCAACTCTTTGTTTGTACCTTGCATATGCCCATTCTTTTGTGCCTGAAATTAAAATTTTTTCGGCATTTAAAACTACTACACTCTCACCATTTAGAAGCATCTTGCTTACTGTACTTGCAAGTCTTCCCATAATGAGTCCTTCGCCATCTATAATCATAAAAATACACCTTTTTTACTCGATTATCCTTATTTTATTTCCCTTTGGATTTTCATCGAGAATTTCTGAGATTCCTAAACATTTACCGCCAGCAGCATCTATTTTTTCTTCAGCTTTTTTTGAGAAGCTAATTGCTACCACGTTAACTTTATGGTCCAGTTCACCACTTCCAAGGATTTTTCCAGGGACTATGATGGTTTCATCTGGAGATGAATGTCTGTTTATTTTAGATATGTTAACTTCTGCATACCTTCGGGTTGATCTCTCAAGCCTTTTTGCGATATCTTTCCATATACTGACATCTTCCTGGTATGACTTCTCTTTAAGGTTCCCTATAATTTCTGTGATTTTCGGATTTGTCTTTGTAAGTTTCATTTAACTTCCTCCTTTAGAAAATGCCACAATTTTTTCTGATTTATCCTTCAGGATATCACATGCATTTACTAAAACTTCTTCAGGAGATAATGACCCGTCTGTTTCAATTTTAAATATGAATTTACCTTCCTGTGATTCAACATGAATTGATTCCTGCTCACATCCCCTCACACAGGTTTTGCACATTGAGCAGTTCTCGATATCTGTGATAATGATTTTTCCTTCAGCCTCATCATAGTCCAGTACATTTCTTGGACATTGTTCCACACATTTCCCACATGCTTCACAGGCATCATCGATTGTAATTAAAGGATAGTACTTGTATGCACATGTTGTTGTAGGCTGCCATTTGGCGTGTTCCAGTCCAATTCCAAGTTTTGCTATAGCTTCAAGTTCTACTTCTTCCCCTTCTCTTAATTTTAGAAGTGGAATTGTATCATATACTGGTTTTACAGCTTCGTGAGTTGAACTAAGGTCTCTAGAGTATACAACTTTAGGACCTACTTCTTTTAAAATTAGAGATACACTGCAACTTGGACAGCCATTTTCGCAGTCGCATTCAGATGCCAGTTCAAATGCTTCTATATCTGTTTCAAGTGGTACTAACCCTAATCTATGAGCTAAAACCTCATCAAATAAAGCGGCATCATTTTTAACTATTGCAACTGTTTCTATGGCAAGTGTTGGAACTTCGACAGTACATATTCTCCTTATTGCATTTATAAAGGAAATATCTACACCATCGACGATAAATGTGAGTTCATTATCATTTTTTTCTCGAACATTTATCTCCATGTTAGACCCTTCTTCCCCGTTTACCTCCAGGTCTTCCTGTACCGTCATGAGGAATTGGGGTAACATCTTCTATTTTTCCTATTCTGATACCAGCTCTTGCAAGAGCTCTTATTGTAGCTTGTGCACCTGGTCCTGGAGTTCTTGGTCCGTTTCCACCAGGGGCTCTTACTTTTATGTGTAATCCAATTATTCCTTTTTCTTTAACGTCGTCTGCTGCTCTTGTTGCTGCTTCCATTGCTGCAAATGGAGATGACTCCTGTCTATCTGCCCTTACAACTTTTCCACCAGACCATTGAGTAATGGTTTCGGCTCCGGTTAAATCAGTTATAGTGATTATAGTATTGTTAAAGGATGAATAAATGTTAGCTACACCCCATTTTTCTTTTTCTGCCATTTTATCACCTTTTTTAGTTATGATTCATCAGTACCTGTTTTTTCAGTTCTTGCTTTGTACTGTTTTTCTACGGGTGAAGCTG
Source organism: Methanobacterium sp. (assembly GCF_038562635.1). Classification (NCBI taxonomy): domain Archaea; kingdom Methanobacteriati; phylum Methanobacteriota; class Methanobacteria; order Methanobacteriales; family Methanobacteriaceae; genus Methanobacterium; species Methanobacterium sp. Next base: position 880,267 of record NZ_JBCFBO010000001.1, read on the forward strand.
GGTAAAATCCTATAAGGTCTTCTTCCCCTCTTTTTATCATGTAGCTTGGTGAATCAACTTTCTTCCCATCTAAAGCTATATGTCCATGTATAACAAACTGTCTTGCTCCTTTTGCAGTGGTAGCAAGTCCTTTTTTATGTACCATGGTTTGTAATCTTCTTCTTAAAATATCTTCTACGGTTAAATCCAGTACATCTTCCAGATTTGCATTTTCTGCTAAAATACCAGAGCGTACAAGGTGATTAATAAGATCCTGTCTTTCCTTAATTGTCTGTTCAGTTAACATACCTAAGAGGTGTCTTGCATCTCTCCTGTATCTTTTAACCATAGTTTCAGCTTTCCATATTTCTTTTTTATTTTTTAAACCGTATTTTTGGGTAAGCTTATTTTCTTCTTTAATCCTATCAGCGTTCCATGGATGAGGTGGTGTATCATATTTTTTTCTTGCTCTTCTTGGATGTCCCATACTATTATCTCCTTTAAATTATAATTAGGCCCTTCCTCTCCTTCTTCTAACACCAACAGATGATCCTTTTCTGAAGGTAGATTTGGTTCTCTGTCCTCTAACTGGAAGTCCGACTTCGTGTCTTCTTCCTTTGTAGCTTCTTGTTTTCTTCATTCTGTTTAAATCTTCCCTTAATGTCATCATAAGGTCAGATTCAATTAAATGACCAGTTTCGCCTGTTTCATAATCGTTTCGTCTGTTTAACATCCAGTCAGGAACGTTATGTGATGACGGGTTCTTGAGAACTTCTTCAATTTCCAGTACTTTTTCATCAGGTAAGTATCCAATTTTTTGACTTAAGTCAAGATCCATAACAATACCTACTGCTCTGGATAGTGCTTTGCCTACTCCTTTGACATCAGCAAGAGCATTTTCAATGGTTTTATTACCATCTACATCCTTTCTGGCAATACGGACCAAGTGTTTGAATTCTTCTTCCATTATTTGACCTCTAAACTTTTTTATAAGACCAGAATGCCTTACTTCTTTGTTTTCCAGTATAATTTAATTAATTTAAATAGTTGTGCAAATTAGAGCAAGATTTTGTATCCAGTATAAGTTTGGACGGGTGAATACAAAGATAAAAAAACTTGCTTTTAACGTCCTCAAACACCGAATGTTTGGGACACAAAATTTTATTTAAATTTTGAGTGCTCTCGAAAATCTTTTCGAGGCATTAAAAACCACAGGTTTTTAAACGCCGGGACTGGGATTTGAACCCAGGCGGAGCAAAGCTCCACAAGATTTCCAGTCTTGCGCCTTACCAAGCTAGACTATCCCGGCATATGATTAATTTGTTGTATACATTAATTAGTTTGCAATATAATTACGTGTCCAATTGCTAGACATAAAGTGTATGTTCTTAAACCTTTAAAAGCTTAATGGTTGTATCGGTTGCATAATCCAGTTCAACTTTGAATTTATTTAAAGAATAGTCTTTACTTGATAGCTGAAAACTTGAATATTCATATAAAACTTCTACTTCCACATCTTTGGATATGTTCCAGGTTCCATAAAAACTTTTTTTACATCTATCACTATACCTTTATTTGCTTTATATATTTCCTTAGATGTTTTTAAACTTTCACCTGCTGCAACAAGTTCACCTTTAAGTGTCATAATTGCTACAGTATCATTTTCTTTAATTTTATCATCAAGGCTTATTATTCCACCTGCTGCAAGGTCTGCACCATGACAAAGCGCATCAATTGCAGAATCCCTTATGATAATTTTAGGGAGATGTTTTACTGCTAACTCCATAGGAAGTATGCAGTCCCTAAGGAAAGATTCATCTCCTTCTTCCTTCCAGATATGATATGCATCAGTTAAATCTTGAAGGGTAGTTAATGTTTCATCCTCTGTAAATGGTCCAGATTTGGTCCTTCGAAGTTCTGCCATATGAGCACCTATTCCAAGTGCTTCACCTACATCATGGCAGTACTTTCGTATATAAGTTCCACCTTCACATCCTATTTTAAAAAGGACATCCTGGCCATCTATCTCAAGGATATTAACATAATAAATATTTCGAACTCTCATTTCGCGCTTTACAGCAGATTTGAGTGGTGGTGTCTGGAAAATTTTTCCCTGAAACTCCTTCAATATTTCTCTTATTTCAGTTTCTGAAATTTCCTCATGCAGGTGCATAAGACATACATATTCTTTATCCGCACCCAGCAGCATTTGAATAGCCCTTGTAGCATAATCTATGCCTATAGGTAAAACTCCAGTAACTTTGGGGTCTAAGGTTCCCCCATGACCTGTTTTTTCCACTCCAAGAATTCTTTTAACCCATGAATCGATTTCATGGGATGTTGGGCCTGAAGGTTTATCAAGGTTTACAATTCCTCGTTTTATATGATCTTCTATGGGTCTTTCATCAGGGAAAGTCCCGTAGTCTAGATCAGTTTCACCTTCGGCTTTTATAAGTAAATCTGCCATTAAATAACCTTAAAGTTCCGCGTTTATACACGATTAAGCTGCTGCTTCGAGTTCTTTTTTAATTTCTTCTACATTGTCAGATTTTACTTCAATGGTCTGATCAACTGGTTCTAAATGTTTTATGTTACATCTTCTGTTTTTGATGTTTGTTCCAACAACTTCAACGAATTTATCATCTATAACTTCAACTATAACACATTTTTCGCCTGCTTCTCTTCCTGCAATCTTAACACATACTCTTCCTACTTCTATTGCTGGCATGAAATCACCTCTACTACTTTTAATATGATATCAGCGATGCTTAGAGCATTAAAATTTCCGGTATTTATGATGAGGTCATAAATTTCCATGTCATTAATGTCAATACCATGAATCTCATGATATCGTTTTGCTTCGCTATTACTTCTTGAAATTATTTCTTCCTTGACAACTTCATATGGTTTATTTTCCCGCTTGCATATCCGTTTTGTACGGTCATCTATAGGCGCTATAAACCCTACTTTAAGGTCAGCTTCTACAAAATGTGCAGATAGTCTTCCCTCAACAATCAGATTTTTGCTTTTATTTGCTAGTTCTGCTTGTCGTTTGTCAATTAAGATATCAATATCATCATTCTCTTCAGCGAACTTACCAAATTCTAGAAGATCCATATTTTTTTCAGCAGCCATCTGGCGAAAAATATCACCGGCTGAGACATATGGAATATCCAGTTTTTTTGACAGTATTTTAGAAGCTGTAGTGGTACCACTCCCAGCTAATCCGCTGATAGTTATAATCATTCTTTCCTTGCCTCTCTCTTAAACACTTTTCGTGCACATTCAGGGCAAAGATTTCCTCCATAAGGCCTGTTTGGCCTTTTTTTAGATTTTGAAAGTTTGTTTATTTCATATGGTCTACCCCTTGGGACTCCATGAAGAAACTTACCACATTCTGCACAGATGTGCTTGCTTGGTTTTTTCTTCTTGTAACGTAAGACCGTTTTTCCTCCAGGGGTTTTTTTGAATATTCTTCTGTATGATCTAGATCTGTATCTTAATTGTGGCATATACATCTCTCCTAATTTTGTGTTAGCAAAACGCAATTAAGCAATTTGCATGATCTTGAATTCACTGGATGAATGTGTTACATTCCTCCAGCACTTTTAAGTCCCATCAATTTCCTGAATACGAATGAAAATCCGAATGCAGCCAGTATATACCATCCCAGCCATTCGATAACCATTCCACTTAATCCTGGCGATAGGTGATAGAACATATGCCAGATAGGGACTAAAAGTATATAGTAAGCAAAGGATGGTAACTGAATTACTATATTATTTAACTGTGATTGAGCCATCCACCAGAACACAATGAGTATTGGGACAAATGTCACTATCATTGGTCTAAATGACATAAGCATCATTTCTTTTTGAAGGCTCATGAACTCCATCTGCTTTTTTTGAACTTTTGCCAATGCTTTTGGATCGTTTGTTTTCCTCGCTTCCACCATCTCTTGATTGAACTCTTTCATCTCATCTTGAAGATACATGAGTCTGTCCTGATCCACAAGAAGCTTGTTTGCAAGTGTGGTCACAAACGAAATTATGGCTCCTATTGCAAATACAGCCAAAAATTTATTGGGACCAAAATAATATATTATGGGGTCAAATAAAGAGTTTAACCCTGCCATAATCCATTCTAATACCATTTTGTGTTCCTCTTATTTTAAAATATTTAATTAAACTATTTTAAAGTATTTATCATATTTTCTACAGGTTCTTCAAGCCTGTTGTCATGATTTTCAATAATTTTTACTGTAGCACCAGTAAGTGCTGAGTAAGCCATGGACATTGAACGGTTCATTTCTTGATGGAGCTGTATATCACTTAGTTTTTCCATATCTCTTGTTCTCGTTGTGTCGTTGAGTCTCCTCATCAAAATTTCATCGCTATCTGCTTCAATTAATATAAAAATATCTGGCTGAAGTTCGTCTAATACCCATTTTGGAAGTCCAGGTAAAAAACCAGCAGGTGTTTTTATAGTACAGTGAGTATCGACAATAATATTATTATCCTCTGACATCTCTCTTATACTTTTTGCAGCATTTTTCTGAATTTCTTTCTGTACATCAGGGGACAATTTTCTTAAGGCATCTCTATCTTCCACAAGACCCTCTTTTTGTGCAATTTCGAGCATTACATCCCCATAATTGACATGTACATAATCTAAAGATTCAAGTGACTTAGTTAAAACTGTAGTGCTTCCTGATCCTGGAATTCCTGCAATTACGCCGACTTTCATATCCGTCCCTCTTTAATCTCCTAAGAATTTCCTGAGCATTGGATGCATATCCATCAACTGTTCCTGCGCTATTTCTTCATACAGCCTGTATACTATACCCACTGTCAAAAGAATACCTGTACCTCCACCGAGTGCACTTGTTAAATCCGCACCAAATGCTAAAAGCCCGACAAATAATCCTCCAAGAACAGTTATACCTGGAATATATCGCTTAAGTATCCTTTCAAAATGAGCTCTACTGCTCCTTTGTCCAGGAATTTGCATTCCCATTTGATGAAGCTGTTTTGCAACCTGTTTTGGTCCTATTCCACTTAACTCAACCCAGAGCCACGCAAATATAACACATGATCCCAGGAATACAATAGCATAAATAAGCACTTTTAATGGATCTGTGAGTAATATACTTAGACTAGTTGGAGTTGTGAGGTAATATGCAATTCCATTTATAGCCTGACCATTTGAAACCTGTCCCAAAATTGGGAACCCTATTTTTTGGAACACAGAAGCAAACAACTGCACGTTCAAAAGTAGTGCACTTGTTAATATAACAGGCATGTTACTTGCATATATGAACCTCAGAGGATATTTTCCTCTTGCACCTTTCACCCCTCCATATGACAACGGTATTTCAATACGCATACTTTCCGCGTATACTACAATTAAAAATACTATGATTGTAGCAAGTATCGGAATAAGCAGAGTGAAATCAGGGTTTCCAGTGGTCAATAAATATATGAATTGTGGAATTTTTCCAGCAGGTACTCCTGGTGAAGTTGCAGATGGAAGGAAGTTAAATGCACTTACCAGTATTTGCTGGGATACCCCTGCAACAATGAAAAGCCCTACTCCACTTCCAAATCCCCATTTTGACACGACTTCATCCATATAAATTATAGCAATTCCACCAAGGGTGATCTGTGCTACAAGAAGTGCAGTAAAAGATGGATCTGATGGTGGGACAGCACCGGCTAAAACAAGCACAGCTGCCTCAAACAGTGTGAATATGATAGCAAGGAGTTTTTGAGTTCCTTGAAATAAAGCTTTATCCTCATGCCTTGAAAGATCTAAATTTAGTATCTTTCCCCCAACCAAAAGCTGGAGTATAATCGACGCTGAAACTATTGGTCCTATACCAAGTGTAAGAATTGAACCAAAACTACCCGCCATTACAGCTCTTAATGCTCCAAATTGATCAACAGCCGCGGAACTAAGCCCAAAAAGGCTGATGTTAGTGAGGGCAAAATACAGTATAAGAATTATACCTGTCCATTTAATTTTATCTCTAAAAGACAGCCTTTGTATAGGCGATCTGACCTGAGGAATTATTGAAAAAATTGGTTGTAGCTTTTCAAGCAAGAAATTCACTCCTTAGTTTAATACTCGTTTAAAGAATTACTACTTCCCCACCAGCTTCTTCTATCTTTTGAATCGCTAAACTGGAAAATTTAGGTGATTTTATAATTAAAGGCTTGCTTATTTTACCTTTTCCTAAAACTTTGTTGTAGCCAAGGTCGGTGATGTCTATTTCAATAGCACCGTTTTTATTAGTTGCTAAGCCCTGTTTTACAAATTCTTCTGATTTTTCATCTAAGTAGTCTAAGTTTACTGGAGCGAATTTGAAGATACTTCTTTGAGGTCTTTTAAATCCATATTTTCCAAAGTGTTTAGGATCGAATTTAACAGTCCATGTCCATTTACTTTTGTGAAGACCAGAGTTTCCTCTTCCACCTCTGTGACCGGCTCCTCTTCGTTTTTTAGAAGATCCACCACCCACAGTTCGTGAGCCCCTCATTTTCCTTATTTTTCGTGTCCTTCTTATCATAATATAATCCTCCCTAATAGGTTAGATCATCTTTTTGATGAGATCCCCTATTTTTTCCCCTCTGTAACCTAAAGTTCCAGATTCTACAAATGTCTTTTTAAGATCTTTATATCCTTTCCTTGGAGGGTGAAGTCTAAATAATGGTTTTATCCCACTGTCTTCCAATTTAGCACCAGATTCTATTACTGCTTTTGAAAGGTCTTCTATTGAGGAAAAGTCAGTGTTTTCCTTAACATACTCTTCAGTGAGTTTAACATTACCTGGTAATTTTCCTCTTTTTGATATAAGACTTGTTACTGAGTCTGCGTCAACTTCTCCCCAGGTTATGTAATCTTTAGCTTTTTGAAGCATTCCCTGATAACTAGGGGTGTCTTCAATTAAAACTGCGTGATTAATTCTGGTAAGCTTTAGCATTTTAAGTGTGTCTTCAATGTCTTTTCTGATTCCTGTCCTGCCTCTTACTCTTATTGCTGCAATCATGTTATCACCAATTATACTGCGACTCCAAGACTTTTAAGGTCGGATTTCCTTGCTTTAACTCTACTTAATTGTTTTAAAGCATCGAAAACAGCGTTTGCGAAGTTTATGGTTGTTTGAGTTTGTCCCATTGTCTGAGACCATACATCGTATATTCCTGCAAGTCCTAGGATAGTTTTTCCAACATCTCCTACTGCAAGACCTACTCCACCAGGTGCTGGGATTAAAGTTACTCTTACACTACCACTTTTTCCAGATACTTTAAATGGAACTGTGTGTTCTCTTCCACAAACACATCCCCAGTCACCACAGCCTCTTCTTACTTTGATTATATTATATTTAGCATTGTCAACAGCTTTTCTTATTGCAGGACCTACTTCTTTAGCTTTACCTTGCCCTAGACCTACATATCCTTTCTTATTTCCAACTGCGACAATAACCCTGAAATTAACTTTTCTTCCAGATTTGTGCATCCTCTGAACGAGATTTACATCCATTACTTCTTCTTCTAAATCTGGTAGGAGAGTGTTAACAATTTCAAGCTCCATGATTGGAAGGCCTTTTTCCAAAATTTCATCTATATCAGTTATTGTGCCTTCCTTGACCATACGTCCCAGATTGGTTTTTGGTTCCCATTCTTCTTTATTATAGTTCATCCTGATACCTCATCATTTATTTTTTGTTTAATCTTTCCAAAATGGTCAGGGAGGTCTTTTGGGGATAATCCATTTTTAATGTATCCTGAGAATCTCTTGTTGAGTTCATCATCAGTTAAAGATTCAGCGTACTGTGCCACATGTTCCCCAGCTATCCTCTCATCTGAAGGTAAAATTGCACTACCGTGAGGAATGTCAAGTCCAGCATCTACTGCACCTTTAAGTACTGCAAATATGTTTGTACCTTTGGTAGGTGACCTTAAACCGATGTCTAAAACAGCTTTATCTATGCCTTCATTTAACGCTTTTTTCCCACATAAAAATCCAGTTAGATATGCCGCAGAAGTGTTTTTAGTAGATCCGAGCCATCCCATTTTTTTAATTTCATTGGAATGTGCTGAAATTACAGTTTCATCCCCTTCTGGAGCAACTTTAACTATCTGTGATATTACATGATTGTTAGTGATCCTTACAACCATTCGTAATTTATCTAATTCTATGAGTTTTAATCTTGCTCCATAATTAGTTTTACCTTCTTTCCTTCTTTTAAAAGCCACTTTGTATCTTGATCCTTGTGCCAATTAAATTCCTCCTTATTTACCTAAGCAGACCATGATCCCTTGCATAGGTTTTCATGTAGGATTTGCTTCTGAAAGCGCCACCTTTTGCCATTTTATAGAGCTTTCTGTAGGTAGTTTTATTAATTTCCCTATTATTTCTCATATCTTTTAGATCAGTTCTTAAAGCACGTATAGTAGTCATCCAAGCTTCTTTCTTTGGATTTTTAGCTCCTTTAGCTCCTTTTGTACTACCATGGCCTTTTCTTCTTCCTTTTTTCTTTTGTGCAGCTATCTTTTTTGACCTATAGCTGCTTATGCCTTTTTGTGGTTTTGCCATTATAGCTTTATTATTTATTAGTTGTTTTACACTTTCTCGAGTTATGGCTCTTGATACTTCTTCTGTCCTTTCAGGATCTATCCATACCCTGTTTTCCCCGACTTTGAGTATATCTGCAGCCAATCTTTTTTGAGTAGTAAGATTCATGAAGAAACCTCCATTTCAACCGTTCAAATTCATGGTAGAACTTGATTCCAAACACTGAGTGTCCCCGGTTGATCAAAACTCTTTACGAGTTCAATAAATTTAATTTGCAAATGCAAAAACGTCAGTAAATAATACTGACTTTAAGTACTTTGCATTAAGTACTTAAATTCCCTTATTTAGAATCTTGATTCCTAATTCTTTTGCCCGTGCAAGCATTACTTCTTTTTTCCTTTTTCCAATGGTAGAACTAATTCTACCTGCTTGTGTAGCTGGGTCCAGGTTTTCAAGTTCTTTCATATTGCAGACAAGCACATCCATATATCCTGAAGGATGAAGTCCTCTTGTCGCTTTTGGAGATCCGTAACCTATTGCAGGCATTGCAGGTTTTCCTTTTTCGTATCTTCGGGTTTTACTGGTTTTTCCTTTAGGTTTCCTCCATTTATCTCCGAGTTTTTTGTATCTAAACCATTCCTGCCTTTTGAAATCTGGTTTTTTCATTTTGTCACCGCCTTATTCCCGACTTACAAAGTATATTCCATCCTGGAATACCCTTGGATCTCTTCCCTTTATTTTGGTAGCCTGTTCAAGGTTAGCCATAGTCTGTCCAACATCTTCCTTGTTGATACCTGTGACTATTACTTCTTCACCTTTTACCTGAACTTTAGCACTTCCAACAATTTTTGCTGTCCTAGGATACCTTTCACCAAGGAAGTTTTCTATGGTAACTTTGTCCTTGCCAGCTTTTACAGTCATAGGGAAGTGAGCATAAACTATTTTCATGTTATAAGTAAATCCGTCTGTTAATCCTGTTATCATGTTGCTGATATGGGACCTTATAGTTCCAAGCATTGCTTTATCCTTTTTTTTAGGAAAATGAGCTTCTAATACTACGTTACCATTGTCCTTTTTAACTACAACATTAGGATAGTTAAATTTCCTTGAGAGCTGTCCTTTTGATCCTTTTACAGTCACTCCATCTTCTACAGTGACATCTATACCCTCAGGAATAGGAATTTCTTCTCTAAGGACTACTGCTTCAACCATTTTATCACCTAAATTTAGTAAACATATACTAAGAGCCTGCCACCAATTCCCTTGTCTTTGGCCTCTTTGTGAGTCATGATTCCTTCAGGTGTTGTGAGGATCATAATTCCAAAGTTTTTAGATGGCAAGTACCTCTTTTCAAATTTTTCAAATTCGTCCTTTTTAACGGCGTGTCTTGGCTTTATTACACCGCACTTGTTTATATTTCCTTCAAGTTCAACTATGAACTGTCCAGCTTTGTTATCATCGACAAACTCAAATTCGCCGATATACCCTTCTTTTTGCATTGTTCTTAAAACACGCCCTATCATTTTAGATGCTGGTGAAATTTTACATCTTTTATTTCCCTGCATTTCATTGTTTCTCATGTTAGTAAGCGCGTTTGCTAGAGGATCCATAAGCACAATTAACACCTCTTAATTATATTTTTTAAACCCAATTTTAGGGGCGATTTCTCTGAAGCACTGTCTGCATAACATGAGCCCGTATCTTCTAACGAGTGCAGAATGATCATTGCATCTGCTACACTTTCTTGATGCTTTTCCGTATTTTCTTGGCAAATTAATCACCTTTAGTTAATATTTTAACCTGAAAATTTTCTTCCATAAATTTGATAGAGTCTTCTTTAGTGACTTTATGTTTATCTGGAACTTTTCTCCTCTGTATTTTCCTTCGGTTTATCCTGTAACCTGGTTTTTCGAAGGTTATGGAAACATCCATTCCAAATATACCAATATCTGGATCGTAACGCATTCCAGGAATATCTATGTGTTCGTGTATTCCAAATGAAAGATTGCCTTGAGCATCAAATTGAGTTACTCTTATCCTTCTTTCAATACCTTCCAGTACCATTTTAATAGCTTTATCAGCTTTTTCACCACGTAATGTAACTTTACATGCGATAGGCTGCCCTTTTCTGATACCAAATTCAGGGTTTGTAACTTTAGAATAAGTACGTACAGGTTGTTGGCCTGTTATGCTTGATAATAATTTTTCAGCCCTTGCAAGCCTTTCTCCACTTTCACCGACACCTATGTTAACAGTTGCTTTGGCTATTTTCACTTCTTCCATAGGGTTCATCTATTTACCTCCAGGAAGTGCAATTGCTGGTTCTTCTTTACCGATTACAAAAACGTAATCTTTTAAGGTAAGGAAAGTTTTTTTATCTTCAGTTTCCATTTCAACAGTGTTAGGCATTGAAGATTTAGTTATGTTAATTTCTTTTATTCTACCAATTTCACCAGTGTGTTTACCACCAGTTATAAGACCTATATTACCTTTTACAAAGTCAATGCTATCTGTTATTTCCTGTTCTGGAACTTTAAGAATTACTACATCCCCAACTTTGTATCCATTGTCTACAATATGATTTCTTCCATCATGGAGATTGAGTTGAGTTTTTCCTCCAGTTATGGTAGTTTTTTCTGTAATTTTGCAGAGTTTAAAATCTTTATTTTCTGCAGCAATGGAGTGGAGTGTTAACCTTCCTTTTTCATCAGGTAAAACCCTGTAAACTTTTTCAGATTTTGGAATTTCAATTACATCCATAAATCCAACAGGGAACTTGTAATCTTTTCTTGCTCTCCCATCTACAAGAATTTCACCGTTATTTATAATTCTTTTTGCTTCCCTTGCGTTATCAGCAACGCCGAGGATATCACGAACTATAAGGAGTAAAGGTAATGATCCTTCTATAGCATGTGGACCTGCATTTGGTTTAGTGGTCCATTTATTTTCTTTTGGATGAATTGGCCAGTGTTTTGGTGCTTTGAAACGTTTAAGATGTTTTCTTGATCCCATTATTGCCATTTTATCCCTTCCTTTCTACTATTTCATTTCTTTCGTCATCATCAAGATCCAGTTCAACTATTCTCAAGTTGGATGGATGTACTGAATGATAAACTTGATTCCCGTCTGGTTTCTGCACAGAAGCTCCTTCTATAAGGACCCTATAATTTTTAATATCGACTTTTTCAACTTTTCCTTCGTGATCTTTAAAGTCACCGCGCATTACCTGTACAGTATCACCTTTTCTTACAGGGATTGATCTTTTTCCGTACTGTTCCCTGAGTTCGTCACTTAATGTTACACTCATTAAATTATGACGTACGTGTAAAGGTGCTTTATGGAGGAATTTCCTCTGTTTTCTTGGTTGTTTTGACATTATAATCACCTAAAAATTTTAAACTATTGTACTTGCAGCGCTTCCGATACCCGGCCATCTTTCAGCTGCTTCTTTTGCAACTGGACCTCTTATTTCAGAACCCTTTAAAACACCTTCAGGGCTAATTATAACTGCTGCATTATCTTCAAACTTAACCCTTAGGCCATCTGCCCTTTTATATTCTTTTTTCTGTCTTACGACTACTGCAGTCATGACTTCTTTTCTCATGTCTACAGTTCCTTTTTTAACAGAAACTATGATCATATCACCAACACCAGCAATTGCAAGTCTTCGTCTTACACCTTTGTATCCTTTAACAGATACTATTTCAACTTCTCTTGCACCGGTGTTGTCAACGCATTGAAGTCTGGCACCGATAGGTAAAACTCTTGTAACATTTGAGCTGATAGCTTTCATTTTACTTATCTCCCTTGACTTCTATAACCACAAAATTTTTTGTTTTACTTAGTGGTCTGCATTCTGCAATTTTTACTGAATCGCCTACGTTAACGTTCATGCAGTCTGGTAGGTGTGCTTGTATTTTTGATTTCCTTTTTTCATATCTTTCATATTTTCGGATAAATTTGTAGAAACTTCTTTCTACTGTAATTGTCCTTTCTGCCTTGTTACTTGTAACTATACCTTCTAATATTTGGCCTCTTACAGGAAGAGTGCCGTGAAACGGACAGTTAGGATCTTCACATTTTTCTTTAGGTTCTGTAACGTCGATACCTATCATGTTATCACCAAAATTTCCTGAATTTCTTTTTTATTCTATCTTCAGGGCGAGCAATGATAATCTTACCCTCTACTTCAACAATACTGCCATCAGGCAAATAAAAATGAAAAGTTGCAACTCCCTTGGGAATTATTTTTTCAGTGCTATCCGTTTCAATTCGGATAGTACTCTTAGTTTCGTCAACAACTTTTCCTTTGATTCCAATAAATTCTTCATGAGTGCTGCCTGCAATCTTAACAGGAAGCCCAATTAACTCATGACGAAATATGTTTTTAGGAGTTATCATTTTTTAATAGTATTTGAAAGTCTCATTACTTCGTGCGATCCAGATACTTTGGACCCTGAGATTCACTTGATATTACTGAATTTTACTGATCTGAGTTTTAAAATTTCAAAACCCTCAAATCAGAATATAATTTGGAGCAAAGCTCTGTATTTCATCCTTGAAAATCAAAGATTTTTGTTTTCAGGACAAGTGAACAAGCCTATAAACACATTGCTTGTGCTCCATTTTCGTCTGCAAAATTACCTTATCTCTATGGTATCTGAAGAAAAACCCATATTAGCCAGAACCTGTTTGACCTTCTGTTTATGATCCCCTTGAAGCTCAATCTGGCCTTTTTTAGCTGTTCCTCCACAGGCACATTTTGCCTTAAGTTCTTTTGTCAGTTCCCTAATATCAATATCGTGCTCATCTATACCTTCTACGATGGTCATAAGCTTTCCGAATCGCCTTCTTACTGTGTATACTTTAACTTTCTGAATCTCTCGAGCTATTTCCTCACAGACACAAAGTTCTTCTGGAAGACCACATATTTCACAGACTTTCATCTATTTTACTTCTCCCTCTGTTTTTCGTTCATTATGGTAAGGACACGTGCAATTGTTCTTTTAAGTTCTTTAATTTTTCCAGGGTTATCATAAACTCCGGCTGCAGAACTTTTTGAAACATTTTTTGCATATTCTGCTTTGAGTTCATCCAGTTTTTTCTGGGCTTCCTCAATATCCATTTCACGTATTTCTTTGCTCCTTAATATTACCATGTCATTCCATCCCTTTTATATTTATTGTATCCGTCATTCTATTCTGTTTTCTCTGGTTCTTCTTGTGCTTCTTTTGTATCTTCTTCGTCTTCACTTGTTTCTTCTGGTTCTTCTTGTGCTTCTGGTTCTTCTGATTTTTCTGATTCTTCGGAGGTAGTGTCTTCGATTTCGCTTGTTTCTTCAGCTGCTTCTTCTTCGACTTCTTCAGAAATCGCACTAGGTTTTTCTTCTACTTCTTCAGGGGACTCTTCAACTTCTTCTGTTTCTACAGTTTCAATAACTGCTTCAACTTCTGGTTCTTCAGTTTCAACCTTTATGATATCCACTTTATCAGGTAAAACCATTCCCGGTGGCATAATTCTAACATATATTCCCAGAACACCAGGTTTTAGTTGAACTGTTGCAAATCCGGATCTGACAAATCTTGTGGATGGTTCTCCACATTTTTTAAGGTATCCGTCGTTGAATTTTGCAGTTGCAGATCTTGCACCCCTTATTTTACCAGAAATTGTAACTTCTACACCCTGTGCTCCAGCACCCATAATTCTTCTAAGTGCTGTGTATGCAACTCTCCTAAAGTGCATTCCACGCTGTAGCATTGCTGCAATTTTATGAGCCATTATTTTTGGGTTAAGTTCAGGAACGTCAACTTCTTTAACTTCTACTTGAGGATTTTCAAGTCCATAGTTTGATTTTAAAGTTTGAGTTATGTTACGGACGGTTTTTCCACCTCTTCCTATAACCATACCTGGGCGTTCTGCATAAACAACAACCATTGTACCTAGAGGAGTTAGTTGGACTTCCATTCCACCATATCCAGCTCTTTCAAGCTCACTTTCAAGGTATTCATCAATCCTTGTCCTTTTAAGACCTTCTGTAACGAAATCTTTTTCAATCATGTAATCTATGCCTCCCCTAGAACGATTTGTACGTGTGTAGTTGGTGTGTTAAATGGGCTAGCCCTTCCGAAAGCTCTTGGGGTCCATCCTCGTATTACGTATCCCCTGTGGCTGGATATATGCATTATCTTGAGATTTTCTGTATCAAGGCCTTTATATTCAGCGTTTGCTTCAGCATTTTTGAGTATGTCAAGGATCTGTTTTGCAGCTTTAACTGGGTATCTACCAGTTGGCCATCCTCCAATTCCTCTTCTGTGACCTACTTTTTTGTTATGCCTTTTAAATGGAACCGCAGTTTTCATTTCAATTACGTCTTCAAGGTAAGCTTCAGCTTTTTCTACCTTCATTCCTCTTATCTTGTTACATATCTCAACAGCATGTTTTGGAGAGATCTTAAGAGATCTTCCAAGAGCTTTTGCTGTTTTAGACTTATCGTCGTCTGTAAAAGCGTAGTTAATCTTTGCCATTGTATTCTCTCCTTATTTAAGAGGTACGAACATAGATGACCTTGTAGCACCCATTCCCGGATCTCCGTGTTCTACTCGTTTTCTTGTTGGTGCAAATTCTCCGAAGTAACATCCAATCATTTCTGGCTGAATTGTAACTTCAGTAAATTCTTTCCCGTTGTAAATTCCAAAGGTTACTCCAACCATTTCTGGAAGGACAATCATATCCCTACAATGGGTTTTAATTATTTGAGGTCTTCCGCCCTTGTTTTCATCTTTTTTTAATTTTCTAATTTTTTCGAGTACTTTTTTCTGCCTTGGTAAAAATCCTCTTTTTAAGGATCTTCTCTGTCTTGATGGGAACAGATCTATAACGTTATCCAATGGCATTTGCTGTAACTCTTCTAAAGTATAACCGCGATATACAAATTCTTTTCTAGCCAATTAGTCTCCTCCTTATAACTTATTTTACACTCAAAAATCTGATGATTTTCGGTGCCCCAAACACTTCGTGTTTTAGGGTTCCCTTTTTTCAATATCTTAAGTTTATCTTCTTCGCCCTGTTCTTTTAGCAGCAATTGAACCAACTTTTCTTCCTGCTGGCGCATGTCTTGAAACTGTAGTTGGCCTTCCTGGATGTTGTCTGTTTCCACCACCGTGTGGGTGATCTACAGCATTCATTGCTACTCCTCTAACACTAACATTCTTTTTACCTTTAGCATTTAAAGCATAGAATCTGTTTCCAGCTTTGAGGAATGGTTTTTCCTTTCTTCCTCCTCCAGCAACGACTCCGATTGTTGCTCTGCAGGCAGGGTTGAATGCTTTCAATTCTCCAGATGGCAATTCAACGATTGCCTTTCCTACATCATGGGTTATTAAAGAAGCGTAAGTACCAGATGATTTAACGAATTTTCCGCCATCTCCTGGATTTTTTTCAAGATTATATAATGGTGTACCTTCTGGAATTTGTGCAAGTGGTAATGCATTTCCAGCCTTTATTGGTGCTGAAACTCCAAATTCTATATCATCATTTATTTGTACACTTTCCGGCGCTAAAACAAGTAACTTTTCGCCATTTTCAAACTTTACTAATGCCACTGGTGCACTTCTTCCAGGGTCATGAATAATATCAGCAATTTTTCCTTTTAAACTGCCTTCTTTCTCTATACTGTCATATGATCGGTATTCGATTTTTCCTTTAAATCGATGCGATGCACTTCTGTGAGTAGGGGTTCCTCGTCCTCTCCTCTGTAATATCAAACGTTTTCCCATTTTTTATTCCTCCATACATGACCTATAAAAGGTCTTTGCGGATATCAAATTAAATTAAAGAATATTAAAATACTCCCATTTTAACTGCTATATCCTCTGCGCTATGTTCCGCTGCCAATTTAATATAGGCTATTTTTACACCCTTAGATGTAACCTGTGTGTTTACTCTTTCCACTTTAACAGCGTAAAGGTCTTCAAATGCATTTTTGATCTCAGACTTTCTAGCAGTCCTTAATACTGCAAAGGTTAGTTCATTTTTTTGATCAATTGCATTCATACTTTTTTCTGTTAAATGAGGTTTTATTATTATTGAATAAGGATCCATGTTTACACGTCCTTTAACTTATTGGAAAAGTTCACCTATCTTTTCAATTGCAGATCTAGTGAATATTGTAAATCTTCCAGGATGTGTACCTGGTGCTAAAAGTTCGGTGTTTAAATTTTCAACAGATACAATGTCAACGCCAGGGTGGTTTCTTGCACCTAAACTTATTCCTTTATCTTCCCCAACAACTATTAGTGGTCCTTTTGGTACTTTGTATTTCCTACCCCTCATTTTACCTTTTCCGGCTCTAATTGTTTTACCGGTTTTGGCTCTGACAATGTCATCCATTATTCCAAGTTTTTTAAATATTTCTCTTGTTTCTTTAGTGCTTTTAATTTTAGCTAATTCATCATCAATTACAAACGGAACCTGAGGCACATTTTCAATTTTGTGTCCTCTGTTTTCTACCAATTCTTTGTTTGTAGTTGCGGCAATTGCTGATCTTATTGCTAATCTTCTTTCTTTCCTGTTTATTTTCTCATGGTAAACCTTTATAGGCCTTGGTGGGTGTGCTTTTCTACCACCTACAGCTTGAGGTACAAATGCTGCTTTAGAACCTGCAGGGTGTCTGCTTCCTTTTACACGAGGCACCATTGCTGCACCACGACCAGAACCGTAAGATTCTGCAGTTGTTCTTTTTCCAGCCATAGGATCTGTACCCCATGGTTGAATCCTTGCTGTTTGTGAAGAAATGACTGCTCTTTTAATGATGTCTGGTCTAAATTCTTCGTTGAAAATATCAGGTAGCTTGATTTCGTCTATGACTTCGCCTTCCAGTGAATAAACCTTGATCTTTTTCATTTAATATCCCTCTTTAATTTTCCAAATATGATATGATTAATTTCAGACTCCCTGTTTTGAAGCAGTTGATATGTATGATATTTCAGGTGCATCATTATGTTTTCCATGAGGCCTGAATGCTTTTCTAAGTATTACAAGTCTTTTTGATGGGCCTGGAAGTGATCCTTTCACTAGAACATAATTGTTTTTCACGAGACCATATTTAACAAATCCACCTTCAGGATTTACGGCATCTGCTTCAGATGCATCTGCAATCTTAAGAATCTGTTTATTATACTCAGTCCTTTTATGATATCCCATTTGACCTGCTTGTGGAACTGTCCACATAGTCCTTTCTGGTGACCATGGACCTAATGAACCTACGTGTCTTCCTTTACTACTTCTTGCAGCTTTTCCGTACTGAATTCGGATACCCCATCTTTTAACAGGTCCCTGGAATCCTTTACCTTTAGTAATTGCTATGGAGTCAACATGTTCCCCATCAGAAAAAACGTCAGCTGCATTTATTTCAGTTCCAAGAACACTTGTAGCATACTCCAGTTTTTCAGCAACTGTTGCTCCACCAAGTCCGCATTCTATTATTTCAGGTTTTTTCTTAGGAACGCTTGTAGCTTTAGGATTAGTATGTATCAAAACACGTATATCAAAAACTTTATCAATATTTTCATTTAATTTGTTTAAATTAGAATCAGTATCATATTCTTCAGGTAATGGTATTTTACGCCTGAGATCTTCACTTAAATCACTTGCCATAATATCAATCATGGTTTTAAGCCCATAAGTTGTCTTTTCATATGCTCTTATACCCATTACAACAACAGGTGGCACTTCCAATACCGTCACCGGTGTGGATATTTCCATTCCTTCTGTTGGTGAATTTTTCCTGTTGTCATTCATCATTACGTGGGTCATTCCCACTTTATATCCTGCAAATCCGAGCAACCCAGTTTCTTCAACATTAGGCCAGGATTTAATCCTTGGTGATTGTTTAGATGCTCTTTTTCTAGGACTAAATGCAACTGATCCTGATCTTGGTTGGTGATGTCTAGTCATTTTAATTTACCTCCTTACTTAACAATTCATTCAATTTTCCGAGTTCTCTGCATTTAAAAGTAGATTAAATGCAGATAAAGTTGTTAAAACCGCCTCTTCAGTCCTTATAGTAGCAGTTCCTTGAGATGGAACTGTATTTACTTCAAGATCTATTATGTTTTTTCGGCCCTGAATAAGTTCATGCAAGCCTGAATAAGGACCACCAAACAAAATAGCCAAATGTTTGGCATCTTTTATCTTGTGCTTTACTTCATCTAAAATAGAAGTGATGGGCTCTGCATATCTAGAAGTTCCAATAACAAAATCGGGCTTTACTTCTAATATGCTTTCATACAAGTCCTTATAAGTAGATAAAACCTCATAACCCCAGTAAGAATCGGGTTTGTCTGGTTCTATTAATATATGTTCTTTCGAAAGTTTAACTATACGAAAGCTAAATATTTTATTTATGCTGAGTTTTTCACGACAAAGTGCGAGTCTATCCGCACCAATATCGACCATTGTACCTCTTCTTGTCCTTTTTACGGTGAACCCTTGCCTATAATCGCCCACTTGAGGTTCATCTGTAGGATGGTGAGGAGTTCTAAGCGGTGGAAGAATTCCCACGTTTTTTAATTCCCTTGTGATTGGAAATACCTTTTTTCGAAGGTATTGAGGCGTATTCATATAAGTGAGAACATCACTAATAAACTTTACCTCTTTACTATCAGAAATATCGTTGTAAACAACAATCTTATCAGCCTTAAATATTGCCGCAGATCTACCAATCAGCCCTACTTTGTAAGTCTTTATCCTCAAATCTTTACTCTCAGCAGTTATTGAGGCAGGTATAAAAATGGATAAATGTCTTAGTGTCATTTACCACTATCTGTTTTCTATCTGTTATATATATAGTGTACAACCTTTTTAGATTTAGCTTAAGTTATATATAAATACTAAGATACAATGTTATTACTCACAAAATTATTTAATAATAATTTATGATTTAAGGCTATTTAATAGTTTGGATATCAAATAACATCACTAATTATGGCGTTTTTTATATATAAATATTGTGGGAAGTTAAACCCTCTATTTTATCTATTCCTTCTTTTGAATCCGCAGCACAATCACATCTATATCGATCTTTTCTTTTTCATGAAAATGATAAGTGCGAGGTATGGGAAAACTATAAGAGAATTTATGTGTTATGCAACCACCCAATTTATTAAAAAATCTTTCTACAAATGGTTCTGTTTCAAGTACATGAAATGAATATACAACAGGAGCAATTTCCATAGATTTAGTCATGAAAATTCTATCTGCTTCCTTTCTTTTTGCTTTTTGTGCTCCAAATGGAGGGTTCTGAATTACAGTATCTGCACTTCCCGTAAAGTCGCGGATATCTTTTGAAATAAATTGTATATTATCTTCAACGCCCATCTTAGATGCTTGTATACCTGCAATTTCTACTGCTTCATGATCAATATCCACACCAGTAACTTCACTTGCCCCAAGTAAAACAGACCCAATAGCAAATATACCCGTACCACAGCCCAAATCAATTACTTTTTTATTTTTTATATCTCCCAAAGAGTATGCATTCCACAAAATATCAGAGGCAATGTTTGAAGGCGTCGTATACTGTTCCAAATGGACTTTTGGAGATTTATGGGGAGGAATTTGTTGAAGCATCATTTCAAGGTGTCTTTTTTTGGTAATTGTTATTTTTTTACTCATTTTAGCATCCATATAATACTTATCTTAAACTTAATTAGAAATAAATATAGATCAAATATAAATTAATAAGTGATCATGAATCATAGCTATAAATAACTAAATTAATCTACGATATCCAAGTTAATCTTAAACTTTTAGAGATATCATGTTTAAAATTATTGATAATCATGACGAAAACGTCATACAATCTTGTAGAGAAACTAATGTAAATAGTATTGCTAGGTGATATCATGTTTAATAAAATACTGATTGCTAATCGTGGTGAAATTGCAATAAGAGTAATGAGAGCATGTAAAGAGCTCGGTGTAAAAAGCGTCGCTGTATACTCTGATGCAGATTCAAATTCTCTTTTTGCAAAATATGCTAATGAAGCTTATAATATAGGAAATCCAAGCCCATCACAGAGTTATCTGAACATCGAAAAGATAATCGATGTTGCAGAAAAAAGTGGTGCTGAGGCAATTCATCCAGGTTACGGATTTTTAGCCGAAAATCCAAATTTAGGATTTGAATGTGAAAAGCATGGTATCAAATTAATAGGACCTAACGGATCTATTATAAAGGCCATGGGAAGTAAAATTGAGTCTAAAAAGTTAATGGAAAAAGCAGGAGTACCTGTTGTTCCAGGTACTGCCAAAGGGGTAACTGACATTGATGAAGCAGTTGACATAGCAGAATCAATTGGATACCCTGTCATTGTAAAAGCATCTGCGGGAGGTGGAGGAATTGGAATGCGTACAGTTTACGAAGAAGATGAACTTGTACGTGCAATTGAGTCCACACAGTCAGTTGCAGCCTCCGCATTTGGAGACTCAACCATCTACATTGAAAAATACATAGAAGAGCCAAGACATATTGAATTCCAGATACTTGCAGATGAACACGGAAACACCATTCACGCTGCAGACAGGGAATGTTCAATTCAAAGAAGACATCAAAAATTGATTGAAGAAGCACCTTCCCCAATTATGACTGAAGAACTCAGGGAAGAAATGGGAAGTGCCGCTGTTAAAGCTGCTTCTTATATAGGTTACACCAATGCAGGAACTGTTGAATTTTTATATTCAAATGGTGAATTTTACTTCCTTGAAATGAACACCCGTATACAGGTTGAACACCCTATAACTGAAATAATAACCGGAATAGATCTAGTAAAAGAACAGCTTAAAATAGCATCAGGTGAAGAACTCTGCTGCAGGCAGGAAGATATTACAGTAAGAGGACATGCCATAGAATGCAGGATAAATGCGGAAGATCCGCTGAATGACTTTGCTCCAAATCCTGGTAAAATAACTGGATACCGTTCTCCAGGAGGAATAGGAGTCAGAGTTGACAGCGGAGTTTACATGAATTATACGATACCTTCCTTTTACGATTCCATGATATCCAAACTTATAGTTTATGGAATGACAAGGGATGAATGTATAGCACGTATGAGAAGAGCCCTGAATGAATATATCATATTAGGAGTTAAAACAACTATTCCATTCCATAAATCAATGATGCTGAGTGAAAGTTTCATAAAAGCTAAACTGCATACCCACTTCGTTGATGAATACCGCGGCGAAATCATGGGGCACATGGCGCAGGTAATGAAAGCAGATGAAAAGATTGCAGCAAGGCTGAAATCTACATTCTTACCATCTCCTAAAATTGCTGCAGTGTCTGCTGCCGTAAATAGTTACGTGACAAACTTAAATAATTCCAAAAAGGAATTATAATTATTTTTTTTAGTTATACTATTATTTAAAATAAATCCGGTGTTAAAATGCTTAAGGAGATTTTATGAAAGTATATTTATATTTATTAAACACATTAGCAGATTGGGAAATCAGTTATTTAACAGCTGAACTGAACAGTGGCAGGTATCTGGATAATACAAAACCTTCGGTCGAGCTTATAACAATTGGGAATACCACAGAGCCGATAAAAACAATGGGAGGTATTACAATTACTCCAGATGAGAGTATTGATAATATCCGGTTTAAGGAAGATGATTTACTTATTTTACCTGGAGCAGACACATGGATGGAAGAGGAAAATAAAAAAATAATAGATATTGCTTCTGATGTTATAAATAAAAAAGTAATTATTGCAGCAATTTGCGGAGCCACAGTCGCCCTAGCAAATAAAGGAATATTAGACAATAGAAAACATACAAGTAATGATATAGAATTTTTTAAAATGTTTTGTCCTGAATACACTGGAGAGAATTTTTATTTAAATCAACCAGCAGTTACAGATGACAATCTAATAACAGCTAGCGGTATTGCCCCATTAGAGTTTTCATACGAAGTATTAAAAAGAACAAATTTAATGAAAACTGAAACTCTGGAAGCATGGTATCAATTATATAAAACTAAGGACTCAAAATTCTTCTATGCCCTTATGGAATCCATTGGAAAATGAAATTTATAACTTTTCTTCCATTTTTTAAATTTTTCAAGCTATTATCATCTTTTTGTCTTATGTCACTGATTTTAAATGAAGACCTAAGTTATAGTAAAAAAATGGTTTTATATGCACATACAAAAACTATAGCAACTTATGGCTAAAAATAGTATTTTTTATGAAAAGGTATACCATTTGATTTTCTAAGATTATTTCCCTTTCAAACTTTATTTTCATCCTATTGGGGCTTGAAAAGTCCTTTGTCTTAAAAGGATAATTAATTTATATAATCATGGGCAAGTAATATATGGATAGAAATATATCAATTGGATGTCAATTTTCATCTAATATTTTATAAAAATTAAGTGTACCTTTGCAGTACAATTTTGTACATTTTGATGAGCTAAAAGGTGACATTATAGAATCCTAACTATAAATATTAAATAAAATCGGTGTTAAAATGAAAGATAAAGTGTTAGAAGCTCTTTATGAAAAAAAAGGTAAATATATCCATATTGATGATCTAACTTCCAAACTTGAAATTCCAGAAGCAGAAGCACGTGAACATATAAACTCACTTAAAAATGAGGGATACACTATTGAAACATCTTCTAATAAAGAATTTAAGCTTAAAGAAGATCTAACCTTATTATTACCTCATAAACTCAAAGATGAACTCAACACCAATTACATTGGAAAAGAGATTCATTATTTTAGAGAAGTGGATTCTACAAATGAAGTTGCAAAAAAATTGGCCAGAGAAGGTGCACCAGAAGGAACAATTGTAATAGCAGAAAGTCAAAGGAGAGGAAAAGGCAGACGTGGAAAAAAATGGATATCTCCATTAGGCGGCGCATGGTTATCTATTATATTAAGGCCTAATACATTGCCTATTAATGCACCTCAATTAACATTTATAGCAGGTGTTGCAGCTGCAGAAACTATAAAAGACGAATATGGACTTGATGCAGGTATAAAATGGCCAAATGATGTTTTAATAGACGATAAAAAAGTTTGTGGAGTATTAACTGAAATAAGCACTGAAATAAACACAATTGACTACATCATTACAGGAATTGGAATCGATGCCAATATTGATATAAATTTACTCCCTCCAGAACTCCAAGATACAACGACATCTCTTAAAAGCGAACTGAATCATGATATATCCCGTATGATACTGGTACAAAAGTTCCTCGGAAATTTCGAAGCAATGTATGATGAATTCAACAAGGGTAACTTCCATGAAATTTTAAAAAAATGGCGTCAGCTTTCAAAAACAATTGGAAGGCAAGTAGAAATTAGAAAAGGAACCGAATTTATCCGCGGAGAAGCTGTAGGTGTAAACAGTAAAGGGGCTTTGATTTTAGAACTGGAAGATGGAACACTTAAAAAAATTATTTCTGGTGAGTGCAGGCACATATCTAGAAATTTATAGTGAGATGTTATGGAAAAGATATATTTCCTTTGATTTAAGTTCTGCTTTATTTTTTCAATCAATTCAATTTTTTGCAAAAATCAAAGATCTTTTGAGTGGGTAAATGGTAAAGTGAAATAAAAAGTCGAACCCCTGCCCAGTTCCGATTCAACCCAAATTCGCCCATCGTATTGCTCTATTATTCTTTTAACAACTGATAAACCTATTCCAGTTCCTTCATATTTGCCCATTGCATGTAATCGTTTAAAAACTTCAAAAATTTTATCTTTATATTCTTTTTCTATCCCTATCCCATTATCTGCAACAGAAAACATATATTCATTATTTCCTTTATCTATCTGGCATGAAATATGGATTTTTGTAGGTTCACCAGGCTTTCTAAACTTAATAGCATTGCTAATTAAATTCTGGAAAACCCTGACCATCTGATCTGAATCTGCCATAACATCCGGAAGAGGATCATGAGTAATCTCAGCCCTGTTTTTAGTAATTAAAGCATGTAAATTAGACAGAGCTTGTCCAAGTTCCACATTCATATTTACCTCTTTAAATTCAACTTTTTGAGTTCCAACACGGGAATACTCAAGTAACCCCTGAATCATTTCTTTCATGCGAACAGCAGCGTCCACTATAAATTCAATGAACTCATCAGCATCACTGTCAAGTTGGCCCCTGTATCTTCTCTCAAGAAGCTGTGTAAAACTTGCAATTGTTCTAAGCGGCTCCTGTAAATCATGGGATGTGATGTATGCAAACTGCTGAAGCTCATAATTAGAACGCTCCAACTCATCTATTATCTCTTTTAATTTCTCTTCTGCTTTTTTACGTTCTGTAATATCATGAGCAATCACATTAAAAGCAAATATTTCATCATCCTTTTTTAATGCTTTTAAATAGGTTTCAACATAGCGAACTTTGCCACTTCTGTCAATAAATCGTGATTCATACGGCTTTAAACTCTTTCCTTCCAAAATCTGAGAAACTTTTTTTATATGCAACGGCATTTCTTCATCAAGCAATAAGTTCAGTTCTGTAAAATGTTTACCAGCCAAATTTTCCTTAGATAATCCTGCAACTTCCTGTGCCGCCAAGTTTACATCCATTAAATTACCATCTGTCCCTACAAGGATTGTAGAATCTGGCGAAGAATTGAAAAGAGTCCTGTACTTTAGTTCACTCTCCCTCAGCTCTTTTTCTGCCATTTTGAGTTCTGTAATATCTTGATTTGCACCATAAGTTTTGATAGTTCGACCTTCAGCATCCTTAATAATTCCATAACGGACTATAATAAAGCGTTTTTCACCATCAGCCATCATAATTGTATGTTCAACCTGTCCAAAAAAGTCAGGATCATCTGTTTCTAAAGCTTTAGTTAATTCTTCTCTTACCATATACGATTCTTCAGGAGGAAGGAATTTTTGGGCATATTCCTCAGATGACATTTGTAATCCTCCTTCATGGTCAGCAGTGGTACCATACAACTTATAAAACCTATCATCAAAAGTAAACAAGTCTGAACTGACATTATATTCCCAGTACGCTAATTTAGCCATATCCATAGCTAACTTTAACTTCCTTTCGTTCTGGCGTAATTCATTTTCAGCCTGTTTACGCTCAGTTATATCTCTGATACTTGCCACTATGTATTGTTCTCCAGAAATATCAGTGTATAACGTTTTTTTAGTGAGTAAAATGTGTATATTGCCTTCAGAATCTGTGAATTCTTCTTCATTAACATTTTCCACTCCAGTTTTAAACACTTCTTCATCTTTCTCCCAGAAAATATCCGCTTCATGAGAGGGGAAGAAATCATAATCTGATTTTCCCAGAATTTCTTCTCGTGAATAGCCCATGAGTTTGCAGTAAGCATCATTTAAAAGAATCCAGCGATGCTGGTTATCCTTAACAAAAACAGGATCAGCAATTGAGTTTATAATTTTATCAAGATAATTCCTTGATTTAATAAGATCTTCTTCAACATGTTTGCGTTCTTGAATCTCTTTTCGCAGAGCATAATTAGATTCATTAAGCTCTCTAGTTCGCTTTTGTACTTTTAATTCTAAATTATTATGGGCTTCCCTTAGTTCTTTTAAAATCAAATTCTTAGATTTTGAGACCTCAAACATCAAATGTTTAAAGGCATCTTCAGCACCTTTACGCTTGGTAATATCTGTCCCAATACTTAAAACACCTGTAACCTCGCCATCATCATTATAAATACCTTTATTTGTCCATGCGACCCAAACTCTTCTCTTATCATGAGTTATATTCTCATTTTCCATATTAATATGAGATTCAGGATCACTTACAATCCTGTTAATGAGTTCTCTGAGATTTCTTCCAGAAGATTCAGTTTCAGGGACTATTGTACCAATAACATTTTTTCCCATAATTTTTTCTTTATTAAAACCAAAGAATTTCTCAGCAAATTCATTAAAAAAAGTAATTTGTCCTTTTTTATCCATTTTAAGGATAATACTGTTGGAATTTTCAACCAGTTCACGATATTTCTTTTCATTTTCCATTAATCTTTCTTCAATTTTTTTACGTTTAGTAATATCCTGAATCTGGACTAAATACCCTGAATCAACAACAGAAATAGTAAAATCTAAGTATGCAGTCCCTGATCTAGTAGGCTCATAATATCCTGCCGCCTTCATATCTTCAAAATTCATTTGGGACTGAAATTTAATTACCCCTTCACCAATCAGCTTTTCCTTCCTAGAAACAACATCAAGATTGTTAAATAGGTTTACACTTACATCCTCGGATTCTGGAATTCCAGCTATATCCTTAGCTGATTGATTTGCAGCGATTAATTTACCTTCGTTATCATAAAATAAAATACCTATTGGAGATTTCAAGAAAATTTCCCTGAATTTAATATCAGTTTCTTTAAATATAATTCCTCCGAACTATATTCATTTCCAATCCTCGTTAATTACTCTAATTTTTTAAGATAAATAACTTATGATTTATGCAATAAAACTCCTGCACAATTTTGTTCTTATTCATGTTTTATCAAATTATTTATCTAATTTAACAGTTCAAATGATTGATTTTTAAAATATACGTTAAAATAGATGATTTACACTTCATATAACGATATACTTAAGACTAATCGCTGCAACTTCAACTTATTTTAATAATTGCAGGTTCACCTACTTCCCCATCAACATCAAATTTCTTGCCCATTATTTTTTCTGTTACGAATATATTAGTAACAGCATGTAAAGTCAACTCTGCAGTTTTTACCTTTGATTTACCAGCTAGAGCCATATAAGGAATAATCTGATCTCCATTATATTTATCAACTGCAGCTCCACGAGATATATGATATAAAAGTTCTTCTGCTGCTTTTTCGCCAACTTTTTCCGCTCTTACTCCTCTTTCACCAATGGAACTTCCACCAACTCTAGTATTTCCCCCTGTCCAGAGAACGATGCCTGATCCTGGCCCTAATGTATTATCAGAATGTTCAATTTTAATTTCTGCGTCAAATCCATTCGCTTTAAGGACTTTTTCTGCACTTTCAGCCTGTCTTACTGCAACGTGTTCCGGCAGTTTTACAGCATGAGATATTCCCCTTATTTCATCTACCTCTAACTCACTGATATTAATTGGATTTAATTTTTTTACAGGGTTTATTTTAACATTAATGATACCTCCGCCACGAGGATAATGGCCCCTGCGGATTATATCTAATTCTGCATTATATCCCATTGATCTTAAAACAGGAAGGGTAACATGTTGAAGATAATTTACAGGTGGGGACCACCTCACATCGGTACCCCCTCTTATTTTAATGTTTACAGGGGCATCTGCAAATACGGCAGGTACCATAAATGCCTGAAGAACTAAAGTAACGCTTCCAGCAGTTTTAATGTCAATATTATAAGTTCCGCCCTTTACATTTTCAGGATAAAAAAACAGTTCTTTTGACTCTATTTCAAGTCCTTCAACATTTGCATTAGATAAACCTGCAACAGCCTTTACGGCATTTAAATGTTGAGGCATTAAACCAGATTTGGGCCGATTTGCACGAATATTAGTTATGTGAATAGGGTTCATGGTTAAAGCAGATAATGCAGTAGATATACGTAAAAGAGCTCCCCCACCTTCTCCATGAGATCCATCTATTTCAATCATGTTTTTTCAAAAACTCCTGTAAAATCTATAGAATTTTAGAATATCTTGATCCACTACAAAATTGGAGTGTTTATAAATATTAATGAGCCCAAGAATTTATTTTTAATTATGTTACTACAAAAAAAATAATGCATACATTAATATGCTAATTCATGCATCTATTAAGCATCGTACTCATATAAAACTAATTCACATGCTTCCTTATAGTTTACAATTTCATTTAGATGTGAAAAAGTCTCAATAAATGCCTTAACGATATACTCTTTATCAACACGTTCAGCATCTTCTGCTGCAAGATCTATCCTTATAGTTGGTGACGCTCCAGGCATTCCAACTGCAGGAATTGTAACTATATGATAGTTTCTAAGTAGAAGCGCTGAAAAAACACATGCAACATCTGCTGGACTAAATTCAGTTTCAACACCCTTCCGCTTTAATTCATTTATCAAATCATCAGCTGAAAGCATTACACCTGTTGGTGTTTCTTTAATACTACCAATTCCTTTTTTTATAGCTTCATAGACCAGATGTTTTTTTCGAAAGGCATCAATCATTCTTTCTCCATTGAAGCTTTCAATTGCCTTTATTATTCCTACCATCGTTGCAGATTGAGCTTCAAGGCCAAATTGATGTGCCTTAGACTTTATTAAATCTACAATTTCGCCTTTTCCAGCCATGAGCCCTGCCCTTGGACCATCCATTAACTTATCCGTACTGGTTATAACCAGATCGGCACCCATATCCATCGCTTTAGGCTGATTGTACAGTACAGTTCTTAACCTTGCTCCAGATGCGTCATCTACAAACACAGGGATATTTTTTGATCCTGATATATCTATTATTTTCAAAAATTCATCTTCTTTTATGATATCATGGTCCATTGTAGAACCAGTTATAATAACTAAAGACGTGTTATCATTAATTTCGAATTCATCAAGATTATCAAATTCCCTGTAAGAAGCACCTACAAGCGCGGTACTTCGAGGAATGGAGGGGTGAGATGGAAATTTTGGTAAATAATGAATAACTTCATCACCACTTGATACAAGAGCTAGAATAGTTGCTAGAATTCCTGATGTTGTTCTATTAAATGCAAGTATCTTTTCTCCACCCAGATGCTCTTTTCCAAGATTTTGTAATTCACTTTCAAATATAGCAGGGCCTGCATATGTTTCAAGGAGATCTAAATCTTCCTGACTCAATTTAAATCCTCCAGCAAGGCCTGTTAAATCGTAAAGTGCATTTCTTCCGTTTTGCTTCAAAATGGAACTGATAATTCTAAATGAGTTTTCTCTCTTTTTAACTTCATCAACAGGAGATTTAATAAGCATTTTCTTCCCTTGTGTCCTGATCAGATCTGCCTTTAGTTTCAGCTTTTAAGACAATAGCATGGTCTGCAGAGTTCTGCAGTGCAGCACTGAATCCAGGCTCTACACCAATCACAATTGTTTCTTTCCCATTTTCCTTTGCTTTGTTTATAATTGGTAAAAAATCAGCGTCACGAGTCATGAGAGCAACAACATCAATATTAGGATTATAAATCAATTCCATACCTTCAACAGCCATATAAACATCAGTATCGCCCGCAACGACAACTGGAGTAAATCCCTGATTTACAATAGCTTCTATAAGTTTATCTGAAGCGTATTGGTTTAAAAGGACTTTACCCACCCTCATATCACCAAAATCAGCCACAATTTTTCTTACAATATCCAGATTAAGGCTAAATTCTTTCCTTAGCATATTCGGTCCATCAACAAGAAGACCTATAGTCTTTCCACCTGCTTCCCTTTTTTTTAAAGGAATGTAATCCTTTAAAGAAGTCAGTTTTTCAAAGCTACGCATGGTTATCCTCCGACTTATTTTAAATATTTCATTAACCCATATATTAAATAGAGTAAAAAACAATGCTTAATTGCTTTTAAATTAATTTATTATTGTTTTTTTACAGTACAGGCTGTTTTTAATCGGTTTTATAGAAAATATTTTTAAATTTCCACATTCTAAATAATATTAACCGTCTAAATATTATGTTCATTTTTCTATATTACTTTACTTATCCAGTTATATAACATGCCTGTAAATTTTATTAGATAAGCTTTTTTTACAACAGTTCATGATTTAAATTTAATTTTTTATATAGTTTTAGATTTATTTCGCTTAAAATTAGTCCAAATTTCCCCCAGACGTAATCGGAACCCATGAGTTATATGTGTTGTGTCACCCATACCATTCAATTTCCAACACAAAAATCCCACACATTATATTTTTAACCTGTAAGTTGTATTTTCCAGTAGCTGCAAACTCATTATTAAATTTTATTTCCGTATATATATATCACCATAATTGTTTTATTTTGACAAATAATGATAAATAACCCATACTTAAGTAAAATTTTAAGTAAAAACAAGTTAAAAAATTTAGATAACTTGTTAGAATCAGATACCCCCATTTATTATTTTTTTTATTTTATAAGTAATAATATTTTAAAGTATAATTCAAACATATTATAAAATCAAATAACCCCTACAATTAATTTTTTGAAGTAGTAACTATTCATTAATAGCTTATTTAATGTTATCTCCTCATTGAGGCAATAATATAAAATAATAGGTGATTAATATAGTACAACTGGCGAAATGAGTATAAAAATTAGTATGGCCCGCAAAATCGAAAACTTTGCCGCGTTAAAAATTGAAAATTTTTAAAGCGCTAAAGGAGTTCATTAAATGGTTCTTTAATGATTTCATCAAAAGGACTCATTTTATTAGATTTTATCAAAAATGCCAATATAGAATTTATTAAATTAATATTATTAATTACATTCCATGATTTTTTCGTCTGGCCAACCACAAAATTATAGCCAAAATAACGATTAAAACTATTATTCTCAGCAATATATGCCATAAAGATACAGCAGTGGTTGTGGTTGTTACAGTCGACACCATCGATATTTTCCCTAATAACTTTTAGCTTATGATTTTATTTAAATGATTTTGTACATTCTAAAAATTCACTAAAAGAACTCATTTTGATTTTATAAAAAGAAGCCGTAAAAAAAGAATTTAATTTAATGACGGGTAAACTCATTTGATTGGTGCCTTTTATTCAACAGCAGTAACCAATAAAATCACCATTTTTTTTCCATGGCAATACTTGGCTGTCATTAGCTACAAGGCCGCTGCGTTAAAGCATTTTACTGTATTAAAAATTAATTAATATAAAAAGATTTAGTTTATTGAATCATAAATCCCTTTACCATTTCTTCAACAGCTTTAATTTCTTCTCCCGTCGGAACTCCATTATTAAATGGATATTCATTTTCAGGGAAATATTCAAGTATTTTTAAGCCTTTTTCATCGTCTGATTCAACTACAAATCGTTTAATGTTTCCTAAAGGTATATTAGCTATCATAGGTAAAATTTTATCCTTTTTTTCTTCTTCCATTCCCATGATATTAAGTTTAATAAAGTGTTTTTGATGTTCAACCGAATATCCAAATTCCAGTACTTTAACTTCCAGCATAAAATCACCATAGAACATTTAATCACCATATAACTTAATTTTTACGATATGTACAAATCCTTATTTTCATTACTCTTTCGATATAACTCAGTTGATAGGTACATCTAATAGATTCACCTGCCTAGAAACACCTTCATTTTGTTCATGATTACAACACTCCCATAAATCTATCCTAAGCATTAAAATCCCAAAGTTTTCCTAAAATTTAAACACCATACTAACTTACTCTTCAAATCCAAATTCTAGATCCGGTGTGACTATCCCTGCAAAGTCGCTCATCTTTCAGTCTCAAACTTTAAGCTTGCTATTTTTATTTTAGAAAAATATATTTTGTAATGCTTTAATATAACTAATGTAAATTGTGTTATACAAAAATTTAACATTTAATTGATGTTTTTATAGCAATATATCTATTAATAGGTTGATTAATTTCTAAAAAGGAAAACGTATATATTGCATATCGTATAAATCCAAGAAAGTAAATCAATTTCCACATAGGTTAATAAAATGAAAGATAAAAAAACGTCTCTTTTAGCATTTGCTATAGGTGGGCCTATCGGCTGTTTAGGTGGATTAATAGGTTTAGGCGGGGCTGAATTTAGACTCCCTTTCCTACTGAAAACATTTAGTAAACCTGCTAAAAAAGCAGTAGCATTAAACATGTTAATAAGTTTAATCACAGTTGTATCGGCCATATATTTTAGAATGAATAATTTTGATATCTCCGTTATTGTTCCTCAAGTACTGTTAATGATTGCAATCATCGTAGGCTCTACTACAGGTGCTTACTTTGGAATAGGAATGTTAACTAAAATATCTGATACTTTGTTTAAAAAAGTACTGTTAATATTGCTTTTAATCATGGGATTGCTCCTTATTAGTGAAAGTTTCATTACCTTCGGTTCAATGGGCATAATGTTTGGCAATCTATATATAGAGCTAATTGTAGCTGTATTCTGTGGGATACTTATCGGAATCATCAGTAGCCTCTTAGGGGTTGCCGGCGGAGAAGTTATAATCCCCATATTAATTTTACTCTTTGGAATAGATGTTAAATTAGCAGGGACGATGAGTTTAATCATCAGTTTACCTACCATGCTTGTTGGAATCACAAGACATGCCAAAAATAAAATGTACACTGAAAAGTCTGAACTCAGCTCGTTAGTCTTGCCAATGGGTATAGCCTCTATAATTGGTGCTTCAATAGGTGCATTCTTAGTCATATACGCCCCTTCACAGTTATTAAAAATCATATTAGGCGCGTTACTGATATTTACATCTATTAAAATACTCACTGAAAAAGATTAATATCATTATTACTATTTTTTCTTTTTTATCTTCTATTGTACTCCATTACTATTTTAAAGTCTTTAAATGTGCAAAAATTAATGTATCTATTTTTATAATACTTTAAAGCATTAATAAATTATTTTGAAGTTTCTAATTGTGCATGTAATTACCCACAGTTCAGAAAAACAAAAATAAATATATAACTAGCAGATAACCATGTTCCTGTTGTCCATACACCTAATTTCAACCCCATCTTAAATTCTTTTAAAGTATTACATAGATTACATAATATTTTCAACCCATTTTATTGTCCCTTACACAGCTCTTCATCAAATAATTTAAAGATTTTTACACCATAATACGTATTTTTGGTGTCAGGAATACCTCTATAAATGGCAAATCCTCCTTTTTCATGTTCTAGCTTATGCACGAATTTTAAAACACTGTTTAAAATTTTTATCACCTACAATTCAAATTTTAAAACATCGTCTAAAATTTTCCTATCGTCAAATTTTAAAACACTGTTTAAAATTTTTATCACCTACAATTCAAATTTTAAAACATCGTCTAAAATTTTCCTATCGTCAAATTTTAAAACACTGTTTAAAATTTTTATCACCTACAATTCAAATTTTAAAACACCACTTAAAATTTTGTTTTTTCAATAGTCATCTAAACCATTTAATCCTAATTTTCAGGTTTAAGTACTTTTTCACCGTATAAGCTAACTCCAAATGCCCCTAAAGGTGCCGTAAATATTATTGCAATTACAGCTATAGCTAAAATTAACTGTCCAGAAGCTACCCCCATAGCAAGAGGAATACCACCTATAGCTGCCTGTACAGTGGCTTTAGGTATATAAGCTATTATACAAAAGATTTTTTCCTGCATATTAAGGTTTGAACCAATTAATGATAAATATACGCCTGCACTTCTTGCCATTAAGCCTATTGTGATTATGATTATGCCTACGAGTGCAAATGAAGCTGCAAGGTATATGTTTACCTGAGCACCTACAAGGACAAAGAGCAATATTTCCGCAAATATCCAGATCTTATCAAATTTGTCTGAAATTTGAGCTCCAAGTTCCGGCATTCTCTCTAATATCACAAATCCTATAACCATTACACCAACTAATGCTGCTACTGGAATGATACTACTTAATGCATCACCAAGGTTCTTTAATAGGATTGCAGATGCTAGAATTATAAGTGTTTTTTCTGTATTGTGTATATTAAAGTGTTTGAATAAGTACACTAAAAGTACTGCGACAATTAGTCCAAACAAGATTCCTAATGCAAACTGTATTGGAATACTGGCTACAGCAAGTAAATAATTTACCTGCTGGCCTCCATATAATCCCAAAAATATTGAAAATATTGTTATAGAAACTACATCATCCACGGAAGCTCCAGTTAGTATAATGAGTGGTATTCCCTTTTTGGTTCCCATTCTTCTTTTTATAAATGATAACATTTGAGGCACAATAACAGCTGGAGATACTGCTGCAATAACAAAACCTAACATTCCTGCTTCAATAAATGGTAATCCCAGAAGATAATGAGCAGCAAACATTACTGTAAGTCCTTCTATTACGTCTGGAATGAAGCTCATTTTAACTGCAGAACTTCCAACTTTTCGCAAAGTTTCCATATGGATTCCAAAACCTGCCCTCAATAAGATTATGATAAGTGCAATTGCCCTTAAATCTCCAGATATATTCAAAATTGCAGGATCAATTAAATTTAATACGTAAGGCCCAATTATAATACCTAAAACTAACATTCCTAATAATCCTGGCAATTTAATCTTCTTAAATAATTTACTTGCTAATAAACCAAGTAATAAAATAATGGCTATGCTGAAGATAACATGCTGAAATTCCATTTAAAACACATCCCCCTCAATTTTATGGAGTGTGCTTTTCAATAAAATAATATTTAAATAAAATTTAGATTCATTAAAATAATCATATTTAAAAATAAGACTGTCTAATGGGATTTTTACACTTAACATTTCGCTTCTTCCTCTTTTATAATTTTTTATAGGAGTCATCAGCTCATTTTTAAGCGGTTAAGGCGAACCCCATCGCCATACAAAATATATCCCTTTTTTATATAAATACTTTAAAAGTGGATATTCAAAATAATAAATAATTTAAATAGTTGGGGATGATTGGGTCTTAAATGATCCCAGCCATAGTGCCTTTTACGTTTTTAAAATAGGATATTAACTGAAAATGAATTGAAAATTCATCTTCGCGTTTACTTTAAAAAAATAGAAATTTTAACATAATATATGGTTTAATTCAAATTTAAAATTTATTCTATTTCCAGAGAGAAAGAATCCTGGAATAAATCTTTAACTACCTGTAAATCCTGTTCATTTAATCTTGTTATTGCCCCATCACTGGTATTTCGGAAGTAATAATCAGCGTCTACTATTTGCCCGCTGTTATCTATGTACAGGTAAAGCCCATCTACAAAATCTTCAGGATTGTCTGATGGAAGGAATATTTCAAGCCTTATAAGTATTTCAGACCCCTGAATACTTTCATGTAATTCTTCTCGTTTAGCATCATCTTGAAGAGCTTCTTTAAACCATGCCATTCTCGATTTAAGCTCCTGCCCTACTTTTTCAGTATACAATTCATCGTCGGGTTCCATAATAACACCTTGTTTTTATATTAATAATTATATCTGTTTTTTTATTATATACTATTTGTTCTTTTCTAAATTATCCGAACTATTTAAGAGTTAAATTCTATTGTATTTTAAATGTTGCAGGTTAAAGAGTTTTTTTAAATTTTTGCAATCTAATTTAGATAATATTCTTATTTAACTCCAATAGGGTTTCTATTAACCTATCAAAACTTACAGTTTTGATGTTTGCAAATCTTTCAAAAACCTCGGTTTTTGGAGCCCTCGAACACGGAGTATTCGGGGCCACGAAACTATCGAAAATCTACGATTTTCGATGCATCAAAACGAAGTTTTGATAGCGTTTGGGGCCACGAAACTTACAGTTTCGTTGGCGCAACAAACTAAGTTTTTGCATGCTTTGTGTTTGAGGGTTCTATTGCAAATTGATATATAATTTCAAATATATTAGGATATATTATAACTATTAACCGATTTCTATGACAAATAAATCCCTGAAATGTCGTATTTATATAGTGAATATAATCAAATTATATTTTTACTATCAATAGCTATTTTTAGAAATTCTCTAAAATATAGCGGGGTATATCCACAACCTGGTCTACTTTATCTATTATCACACTGTCACCTGTTGCAACTATTGCATTTTTAAGCTTTGATAGCTTTATAATTTCAGTATCAACAGTTTTAGATAGACAAACATTTCCCTGAATGTTATGTTCTTCCATAATTTTTTTTGTAAGACCCGCGAGCTTACCGCTGAAACTTACAGGACTATCAAAGAAAAAACAGGTGTATGATGGAGCATATGAACTTATTAAATCTAAAATTTTGTTAAGTGCCATCTCTGAGGCATTATTAAATTTATATTTTCCAAAAACAGCGTTTAAATCCCTTATAATCATATCATCACATAAAATGATGGAATCATAATCTTCATTGTACAGGCTTTCAACTGTAATAAGAACGTTGTAGCCGTCTATTAAAAGAAGCTCGTCCTTTATTTTAGAGATATCAATGATTTTTTTCTGCCGCTTCTTCGATATTAAATCCGAAAAAATAGACCTCGCAAGGTAATTTCTCTCATCTTTATTTAACACATATTTATTTGCAACAAATTGTAGAGCACCTTTCTTTCTATAACCTCGGTTAAGAAGAAATCTCAGATCAAATGCTGCTTTCTTAAGCTTATTTTTTTCAATCTGCATAATCGTTAAAAAAATAGTAATTTGAATATATTAATTTATTCAGCCTTTTCTTTTTGCTACTATTATAGGCACCCTGTCAGATGCATCTTCTGCACGGTCTGCGATATTACCTATTTTTTCTGCGATATTTTTAAGTTCCATAAACTTTAAAATGCTAATTTCTTCAGATCTATAGGATTCATAAAGTCTGCTGATTATCCTTCTTTCTACAATATCTCCTTCATCTTCTTTTTTTTCTATATCATGTGTTTTAGAAAGAGCAGCACCTAAATCAACATCAAGCATTTCTATACAATCTCTAAGTAATGCAACTGCATCACACGATGCTTTAACAAGTTCTATGAAATCTTCTTTAAATGATTCAGGAAAGGTTATTTTCCCTAGAGATATGGAATATGCCGTTGATTCAACGGCATCAGCAACAGAATCCACTTGTTCTGCAAGATTTATTCTGTCTTCTCTATCAAATGGTAGAAATGCTCCTTTGAAAAATTCAATTTCCATTTTTCTCCTGATTTCATCTGCTTCCTTTTCAATCCGGCTTATTTCATTAACATCGTCGTCCATAGGATCAAAATCATGTTCATAATAATGTTCCATAACATCTACAAGCTTATAAACGCATTGATAAACCAGTTCAACATGTAATTTTGAAAGTTTCTCAACTTCAGTTTCTTTGCCAAAAAATCTTTTCATTTTTATCCCTTTATAATTTAATCACAGTTTTAATTGGATAATTATCAGATTAAATCATGAAGAAGTCGAATTGCATCCAGTAATCCGTGTGCATATGTTGCGCATCCAAAGGAAGTTATGTAATCCTGTTTTTCCAGATAATATTTTGTATCTTCAAAGTAGCTTATGGCTCTTTCAATTATCTCATTTTCATTATCATCTATTTTTATGGATTCTATTTCTTTTATATTTTTTGTAAATAATTCAATATCTTTTTCAATACGCTGGATGGTGTGTTTTTCATCGTACATGCTATCTATCCCATATTATCCTATTTATCCTTCTTTAACTGTTTCCATGCATGGTATACTCTTTGTAAAACGGTGAAATATCCAAGTACCATTATTAAAATTACAGCAAGTGCCATGAAATAGTTTGAACCTATTATCACACTTAAAAATGCGCCGGCCACCAGAATAACAAGGCGTTCTGCCCTTTCGGCTATACCAACACTGCCGCTGATTCCTTCTACCTCTATCCTGGCCCTTACATAACTCACACTTAAAGACGCATGCAGCGCTAAAATTCCAATGAGCCAGTTTACAGAACCTCCGTATATTATACCAATCAAAATAAATGCATCTGCAAACCTGTCAGCAGTTGAATCAAGGATACCTCCAAAAGGTGTTTCAGCAGCATGGTTCCTTGCAACTGCCCCGTCAATTACATCGGCCAGGCCGCTTACAAGTATAAAAATTCCACCCATCAGTAAATCGCCACGTGCAAACATATATGCAGATAAAAGACTTATTAAAAGTCCAATTATAGTGAGGATATTTGGATTTATTTTGATCCGTTTTGCAATGGGGTCTATGAATAATTTAAGCTGTGGTCGTAATCTATTAAGCATACTGGATAATTATTTAATTCCTAAAGATAAAACTTTGGATAATCAATATAGCTACAAAATTACATGAATTCCAAATTATATAAAAGATGCAATATATAGTGAATAATCACATATTTTTGACTAATATTCGTAATAAATTTGTTTATATGCTTTAAATTTAATTTCAACTCAAAAATAAGGGTTTAAAAAGTTATGTTACTACTACAAATTAAATTATTTCAATTTTATTTAAATAAACGGATGATTAAATGAAAATACTCAAAATTAATGCAGATAATCCAGAAAAAGAGAAAATTAAAGAGGCAGTTAGTGTTTTAAAAAGAGGAGGCACTATAGTTTACCCAACAGATACAGTTTACGGCATTGGGGCAAATATATTTGACGCAGAAGCCACCCAAAAAGTATATCAAATTAAGAAAAGGTCATATTCAAAACCAATATCTGCATGTGTTTCTAAAATTCAAGATATACATAAAATAGCACATATGGATAAAAATACTGAAAAAATGGTTCAAAAAATCCTTCCAGGCCCATTTACAGTGATTTTAAAGAAAAAAGAGAATGTACCTTCCATACTTACTTCAGGTAGAGCAAAAATTGGGATAAGAATTCCCGACAGTAAAGTTTGTATGGAACTTTCAAGCCAATTTCCAATAACAACGACGAGTGCTAATATTTCCGGTGAAAAGATTCCAGAATCATTAGATGGTATTTTAAAGCAGCTTGATGATAACATCGATTTAATTCTTGATGCAGGATTATGCAAACATGGAATTCATTCCACTGTAATTGACATGACTGCCTCACCTAAAATTGTGAGAAAAGGTGCAATTGTACCTGATTTTGATTGTTAGTTGATTAAACCCAAAAATTGTGCTCCTATAATTAAATATTCTTTTAAATCTTCATAAGCATTTAAACTAGCCATTGTCCACAAAAATAAGCCCAAAAAAATACATGCAGTTAATTTGGTTTTTGAACTTGAGTTTAACATGTGCTCATTTATGATTTTTGCAATATTTATTATTACTGAATCAAGAGTTCAATACTTAAATAGAACAATGAGAAGTTATGAATATTCCTCTTGAAGAGAATTATACCAGCCCTCAGGTGTTCCCCCATTCAGTTTGGGTATTACATAACTTTTAAATAGAGTTCCAATCAAAACTTTGAACATGCCCCTGTGTTTAAACAGGTATTTTGGCCTTGTATAAAATTTGAGATATGCTTTGTTCAGTTTTCTTTCAACTAACTTTTTAGTCAGCCCTAATTTTTCATAATTTACAACAGAATCCAGAACAGTATATTTGCTCCAATCTTCCGTATCAAGGAGTCCTTTTTGTTTTAATTCATAATATATAGGAGTTCCTGGAAATGGAGTGAGTATTGAAAATTGACTGTAATCAGGATCAAGCTTTATTGAAAAATCAATAGTCTGGTCCATCTCTTGAGCTGTTTCACCCGGATAACCCAACATAAATGACCCTAAAACATTAATATCAACATTTTTAGCTGCTTTAATAGCATCTTCAGCTTGCTTCAGCGTGATGCCTTTCCCCATAAGATCTAAAACACGCTGAGAACCTGATTCAATTCCACAGTACAATGTACTCATACCTGCACTTTTTAAAGACTCTAAAAGCTCCTGATTCACAGTATCTACCCTTGAAGAAGTTACAAAGCTTATATCAAGGCCCCTATTTTTGATCTCATCAGCTACTGCCTGGGCCCTTCGCTTATTTAACATGAATATATCATCTAAAAACGCTATGTCATTTACACCATATTTATAAACGAGCTCTTCCAGTTCATCCACAACATTTTCAGGGCTGCGGCTCCTGAATTTTTTACCCATGATAAGTGATGAAGAACAGTAGTTACAATTAAAAACACATCCTCGACTTGTTATCATCCCCCCAGCTTGACTTTGAGACGTTTTATACTCTTTAAAAGGTATAAGATGCCTTGCTGGGAACGGCAAGTCATCTAAATTCTTTATTAAAGGTCTTGGAGGTGTTGAATTAATTTTACCATTATCCCGGTAAACTATTCCTTTAACGTTTGCAAAGTTCTTAAGTTCGTTCTTCCTGTACTCTTCAGCAGTTTCAGTTAGTGTTTCTTCACCTTCACCTACAACAACAACATCCAATGCATCTTCGGCTTCTAAAGTTCCTTCAGGCGTAAAAGTAGGGTGAGAGCCACCTATTACAGTTAAAGT
The DNA here is from genome assembly GCF_038562635.1 of Methanobacterium sp. Taxonomy (NCBI): domain Archaea; kingdom Methanobacteriati; phylum Methanobacteriota; class Methanobacteria; order Methanobacteriales; family Methanobacteriaceae; genus Methanobacterium; species Methanobacterium sp. Next base: position 920,961 of record NZ_JBCFBO010000001.1, read on the forward strand.
GTTAGGAAGAAGTTCTTTAATGGCTTTAACATATTTTAAAGCATTTTTTATCGTAGCTGTGGTAGCAGTAACCCCCACAACCAATGGATCAATTTTTGAGGCTAAACTTGCCATTTTCAAGGATCCCACTTGATAAAGGTCATCATCAAATATCTTAACAGACATTGAACCTTTTTCAAGTGCTGCCGCCAGATACATGAGGTTCAAAGGAGGAACTCTAAGACCCAATCCATTAGTTACGTGGCCTTTATCCATGGGATTTATAAGTAAAACTTCGACACTATTCATGTTTTTTGGTCTCCATTTTTAATATCAAATTTTCATGATGACTTTCGTGAGTTTCAATGGATATTCTGTCTTTAAGAGTTTTCCACTCTTTCTGATTATTTATACATCCAGGATCCGGTGCTAAAATGTCATCAAAGTAATTATATGCTCTTGCCCTGCAGCCCCCGCAGATATGCCTGGAATTACATTCCCCACATTGCCCTTCAAGTATTTCTTTATCTCTGAGTTGATGCAGAACGTTATTATTCATCCATATATCTTCAAAATTGTTATCCATTAAATTGCCGAGCTTAACTTCTTCTTTATGAGGGAAAAATACACAGGGGTAAATATCCCCATTGGGTTCGATGCTCATATAAAATCGTCCGGCACCACAGCCCCCTATAAATTCTGCAAGCTGCATCAGCGCAGGATTTGTATATTCAGGGTTATAAAAGTGGGTTGGTATCATGGCTGAATCTTTTGAAACCATTGACTCCGCCACAGGAGCATATTGAGGTGCTGTTGATAAAATTTGCATTTCACCCTTCTTATTTTCGACATAAGCTGCCTCAAGAAGTTCAGATCTATCCTTTGGAGAGAGGTCCATATCTACAATTTCAGTTCCATTTCCAGTGGGTATAAAATTGTACAGCATAAACCAGTTTACATCCAAATCCCTTACAAAATCGATCATTTCAGGAATTTCATCAATATTATATTCAGTTACAGTTGTCGCCACCTCAACAAAGATGCCTGCATCCACAAAATTCTCCACAGCTGAAACTGCCCTTTCCCATGCACCATTAACTCTTCTAAATGAATCATGAGTCTTTGAACTTGTTCCATCCAGACTTATCTGGATAAATTCCAGTCCTGCATCAATAAATTTCTGTGATTTCCCTTTATCGGCTAGAGTATAACCATTGGTAGCCATAGCTGCACACATTCCATTATTTTCAGTGTGCTTTATAAAATCAAGAATATGATGATGAATTGTTGGTTCGCCGCCAGAAAAAGCAATAGAAGTCACTCCCGATTTTGCCATGCGGTCTAAACCATTAATAACATCTTTAGAAGGGAGCTCATTTTTACCCCGCTTACCCGCACTTTCATAACAGTGCACACACTGCATATTACACGCTTTTGTAATATTCCAAACTATTTGAAATGGTGCTCCTGGAACAAAAGGTCTTTTAACGCCGAATAAAGCAATTCCTTTAAGTACACTGGTAAGTCCCCTTATCCAGTATTCACTTTCCATAGCTTCTTTAAGTTCCTTTTCAGAAGTACCAAAACCAGTAGCACCCTTTTTAACAATATAACCTATAAGTTTAGACATCAACTTACATTTATAGCAAGCATTTTCTTCTTTTTCTAAATAAAGCTTTAAAGCGCTTTCCAATCTTATGGCTTCATCTTTTTCACAGTAAGTTAAAGTTCTCTGGAGTAAATATTTGGCTAGTGGATTATCGGTAATCCTTTTAAAGGTCCCAATCATATCCCCGACATTTAATTCATTTTCTTCAGATGGGTTCATAGCAAACGTATCCCCCTTCACATCATTCAAAATTAAAAACAATAATACCCAACTAAATGCATTAAATAATCCAAATTTAAAGTTTAATATATTAATACATTAGGTTACGATTATTTATATAATTTTTTATATGTCACCAAATACACACCGCCAAATTGTATAAACATGTCTTATAACTGCATAACTAATTAAATTCAAAGAATAGAGAATACCAAACTAATTTTAATGCGCTTTAATTCGTTAAAGCTTGTATTAAATTTAAAATATATCCACCAAAATTATTTTTATTATGATATGCAAACAGTTAATGATGGAAATCAACTTATTTACAAATTAAAATCTCTTTAATTTACGTGATTTAAACTTAATTTTGACCATCAAACTATCATGAGGTATTAACAGTGAATACATTATCTGACCTAACAAAAAACGGTAATATAGCACTAGAATGCTCAATAGACTCCATAATTGGAGGAGGAATTGAAAAAGGAACCATTACCCAATTTTATGGCCCTCCCGGATCTGGAAAAACCAACATAGCATTGAAAATGCTGGTCCAATGTGCAAAAAATGGAAAAAAAGCAGTATTTATTGATACAGAAGGTGGACTTTCCATTGAAAGGATGAAACAGATTTCTAGAGATCAATTTGATGATATAGCAGGGAATATAATAATTCTTGAACCTACAACCTTTGAGGAACAATATGAAGCAATAAAAAAGATAGAACACAGTCTAAAATCCGGAGAAAAGGATATAGATCTAATAATTTTAGATTCTGCAGTTGCTCTATACAGGTTAAAAGATGGAGGGCAAACTGAGATCAATAGAGATCTTAGCAAACAAATGGGACTCCTCTCAATGATTGCAAGGAAATATGATATTGCAGTAGTTGTAACAAATCATATATATTCCATTTTTGATGAAGAAGGAGCAATAGAACCCATAGGTGGAACCATCCTAAAATACTGGAGTAAAATTATAATTGAACTTGTAAAAGATGAAAATGGAGAACGATTTGCCATATTAAAAAGACATAGAAGTAAACCAGACGGACTTAAGGTTAAATTTGAAATTGTTAATAGTGGGTTAAGATAAGGATGATATTATGGCAAAAGTTAAAACTGGAATTTTACCTTTTCCAGTACCTATTTGTATTGCAGGCACGATGATAAATGGTAAGGCCAATTACGCGACTTATGGATCATTTGGACTTCTATCACCACGGCCTGAGATGTATATCTATATTGGCTCCCAAGGATCACGCTATACAAATACTGGCATAAAAGAGAATAGATACTTCAGCGTGAACATACCTTCAGAGAAGCAGATGCAAAAAACTGATTATGTAGGACTTGTTTCAGGACGTAATACCAATAAATCCACCATATTCAACTCGTTTTTCGGCGCTGTAGACACGGCACCAATGATAGAAGAATGTCCTGTAAACATACTCTGTAAACTTGTTAAAACAGCAGATCTCCCAAATCGAGAGATATTTTTTGGGGAAGTACTGGAATCCTACGTGAATGAAGAATGTATGACCGATGGGATACTCGACTTTGAGAAGATTAATCCTCTACTGTTTACAATGAACGGACCTGGAAACGCGTCGTACTGGAAACTAGGAAAAATTATTGGTGCGGCATACAAAGAAGGAAAAACCATCCTAAAATCACGATAAACGCTGCACTGAGAGCGCCAAGTGATATTTTCTAAATTTAACCCGATAGTTAACTGTACAAATATGTTCTTTATTCCAAATTAAGCTAATATTTATGAATATAGAAAACCTATAATTTTAAATAGGAGTTTTTAAAAACGATAATGTATAATTTAAGAGTTCTTTTGAATTTATAAGTTTACATTTTATCATTTTAAATGTGTTGTGAGAATTTATGATTTCACCGAAAAAATATGCAAGAGCTGCAAAAAGACTGCCGAAAGGCTTTAAAACGGTTAATGAGTTCTTTAACTACGTCTATCATGATGAAGAAATGATATGGATGGGTCAAAATACGAACCATCTCCATGAAGAAAATGATATCATGTATTCAATGCTTGATAGCGTTAAGAATAAAGATTACTGCAAATATCCCCCACCAGAAGGGTTCCCTGAGCTTAAAGATTTAATTCTTAAAGATTTAGATCTAACCAAGGGTCACGATATTTTTGTGTCTGCGGGAGGTACAGAATCACTTTACCTCTGTATGAACGACATACTGGAATCCACAGATAATGTTATAACCAGTGACCCCGGGTATCTTATCATAGATAACTTTGCAAGCAGGTTTGCCGATCATGTGACTTCAATTCCGATATACAACGAGAAATGCGGTTACAAAATGACCCCCGAACTCGTAAGGGAAAATATGGATGAGAATACAAAACTTGTATCTCTTATAGATCCTCTTAACCCGCTTGGAACCTGTTACACCAAAGAAGAGATCAAAGAATTTGCAGATATGGCAATTGACAATGACCTGTATTTGCTCCATGATATAACATACAGAGATTTTGCAAGGGAACATCATCTGGCAGCAAAATATGCTCCAGAACATACTATAACTACTTACAGTTTCTCTAAAATATATGGAATGGCAGGGTTACGTATAGGGGCTTTCATAAGCACTCCTGAAATTGTAACTTCTGCTAAAAGTATAGTTATAAACGACCTTGGAACAAACGTGGTTGCTCAAATGGGTGCTCTCGCGGCACTAAAATCCAAGTCAACATGGCTTGACCGCATTAGAGATACCACAAGGGGAAACCAGAAAATTATCAAACAGGCCGTTGACAATGTTGAAGGTGCCTTTTTACCAGTGTACCCTTCAGATGGAAACATGTTTGTAATTGACCTGTATGAAACAGGCGTTGAGCCAATTGATGTCGCGGAATTCTTACTTGAGAGGAAAATCTTTGCAAGGGAAGGTAACTACACAAGTAAATTATTTGGTCACAGATATCTAAGAGTAAGCTTTTCAATACCTAGAGCTGGCGTTGAAAAATTTGCAGTGGATTTCCAGGATGCAATGGAAGCTTTAAGACCTAAATAATAATTATTTTCTTCTTTTTTTAAAATAAATCTTATTTAACTGCTACTAATTCTAATTTACAACTTGAAAATTAAAAATTATATTACCTAATAAAATCGTTGAGCTGTTTTGTAGCTTTGCAATTACTTATCCTGTTTTTTTTAGTAAATCACATGAACTCCACATATTTACCCAACTTAGACTGCGATTTAGAATATCCTGTTCTATAATACATAACTTATTTGTTATTAATACATATACATCCCAATACGGGTCTAATTTGGGAAAAAATAATTTAAATAACAGTTACATTAATAAAATCACCATAAAATAAAAAAAGGAATTTAAATGAAAAATTTGAAAAAAATAGTACCCGTGTTAATCCTCATATTATTTTTAAGTTTAGTAATAGTATATGGGTTCAGCGGTGCTAAAACAAACTATGCCACATATTCAGGATCTTTAATGTCTTTTCAATATCCCTCTGGATGGAACGTAACCAGTACAGATAATAAAACAGTAGAAGCTAAGAAAGATGATAATAATCACTATGAAGTGGTATATCTTGGAGATTCTGAAAGATATGTTAAATATTATTTATACAGCAGTGATTTAGATTATCAAGGAAATTACAACGAAAGCAGCACCCACACTAATTACTATGTGTTTACAGATTCAGATAATTCAACATTATATTACATATTCACTAAAAATGGGAATTCTTATGAAGTAAAAGGATTAACTGAGCTTATGCTTCCAGATCCAATGCAGCAGGTCATCGCTACTATAAAATAATATTATTTTATTTTTTGTTTTTAAAAAAGCTGAACTTCTGGATTTTTAAATTATTGATTAAAATTAAAAAAATAAGAAATTAATTACGCTTTAGAACCCAATTCTCCTTTTAAAGTTAGTACTAAAGCAGCGGCTATAAGAATCAAAGTAAGATAATCACTCCAAATATACTGCCCTAAACCAAAAATTTGATACAATTCTATCGCTATTACCACTACAAACAAAATCGATGCTATCATATTCCTGTTCATTTTCTCACCCGGCTACTAATGTATATTCATATATAACATTAGCCCAGTTTATATAAATATTGCGAAAAATGGGACTAGATTACTTAAAATTAATTCTATTAACTTAAAAAGAATACACTACTACTTAAACTTGATTAGCAATTAAAATAAAAAGTTAATCTGGAAATTTAACTTTCCAGATAATAATATTCCCCTTTTTCCTTCTGTTCACGGTCAAGATAACTTCCAAATTTGTTAACACGTGGACGTTTGGTTTCTTTGTCCCTTCGGAAGGTTATTCCAACATTGGATAAGAATTTGTTCATTGCTGAGCGAAGGTCCATTGGTGATGTGGCATGACCTTCAATTCCAGGTTCACCATAAAAGACCATTGCCCTGTCAGATATGTAATCTATAAAGACTATATCGTGATCTACAATAATTGATGCTGCATGACGGCTTTCAATTATTTTCTGTATAGCCCTTGCAGCTCTTAACCTCTGTTCAACATCTAAAAATGCGGTTGGTTCGTCGAAAAGGTAAATATCTGCATCTTTTGCAAGTGTGGCTGCAACAGCAAGGCGCTGGAGTTCTCCACCACTTAAATCCTTAACTGTTTTATCCATAATCTCCTCAAGCATAAAAGGCTTTACAATTTCAGTCTTAAATATATTGGTCCCATAAGTAGGAGCTGTAGTCATTAAAAATTCCTGAACAGTTCCATCGAAGTCAGATACTAAATACTGAGGTTTATAAGCTATTGAAACCTTTTTCTTTATCTTTCCTTCATCAGGCTTGGTCACTGCCGCGAGTATTTTTGCAAAGGTTGTCTTACCAATACCGTTTGGACCAAATGCAGTGATAATTTCGTTATGTTGAATTTCCCCTTCTTCAGTTTCAATTGAAAATCCGTCATAAGATTTTTTAAGTGCAGTATATTCTGCAAGGGTCTCACCTTCAATTATTTCAGCTGGAGGCCTTACCTCAAAGATTATTGGCTGTCTCCTGATCCTCACATTTTCCTCTTTTAAAAATCCGCCAATGTACGCATTAATTCCAACCCTAACTCCCCTCATCTGTGCCACCACACCATAAGCTCCAGGATGACCATATAATATATGTACATAATCAGACATTGCATCAAGTGCAGCTAAATCGTGTTCTATGACCATTACAGATTTTCCTTCTTCTGCAAGATCTCTTATAACTTTTACTGCGTTTAACCTCTGTCTAACATCTAACCATGATGTTGGTTCGTCAAAATAATAAAAATCCGCGTCTTTTAAGGCTGCTGCTGCTATTGCTATTCTTTGAAGTTCCCCACCACTGAGCTTGGAAATGTCCCTATCCATTATTTGATCTATTTCCAGAGTTTTTGATACTTCATCCAATTTGTTTCTTTCATCAACATGATTAAGGAGATTTCCAACTTTTCCTTTCACCACTTTCGGCAGCATATCCACCATTTGAGGTTTATGAGAAGTTTTTACGTTTCCTTCAGATAATTTCTTAAAATAAGACTGAAGCTGCGAACCTTTGAAGTAATTTATTATTTCTTCCCATTCAGGTTCTGCTTCATAGTCTCCCAAATTCGGTTTTAATTCTCCAGAAAGTATTTTTATAATTGTTGATTTCCCTATACCGTTTGGACCTAAAATCCCCACCACAGACCCTTCTTTTATGTTGGGAAGTCCAAATAATTCAAACTGGTTCTGACCGTATCTGTGTATCGGTTCTTCCAAAGCTTCAGGAAGATTTATAATATTTACTGCACCTAAATAGCACCTTTTTGTACATATTCCGCATCCTTGGCATAATTCCTCTGAAAATACTGCTTTTTTAGTTTTAGGATCAATAGTTATGGTGTCTTCTTCCATTCTGACCCCTGGACAGTACTCAATACATACATAGTTGCATTTTTTAGGCTGACATCGATCATGATCTAATATTGCAATTCTTGTCAATCTATCACCAAAATTAGTTTATATTAATAATCAGATTTTACCTTAAACGAAGATATCATCCCTAATTTTCAACTGAAACAATAAATTTTCAAATCAACTTTTTAAAATGCCCGAAAATCTGAGATTTTCGAGGGCTTTAAAAAAGGATTGATCAAAAACACATCTCAATTAATCAAGTTTAACCTTAAATCAAATTATCATCTCTATTTTCAACTGAAACAATAAATTTTCTAATTACTATTTTTATAAAGATAATATATAAAAATTTGCCGTGCTGATTAAAGATCAAAATTTAAATTTAACAGCCACACGTATTCATAATTTAGGATCAAACTATAATAAAAAACACCTAAAAAGTATGCAATTCTAAAAATAAAAAAAAGTTAAAGTAAAAAAAGAAAATTACATTTTTACTCTTGTTCTGACAGCTAATTCAATGTCTGATGCTTTAACTGTTTTTCTTCCAGCGTGTTTTGCAAGTTTAACAGCTTCTGAAGCTATTTCTTCACCCATTTCTTCCAATACTTTTGTTAACTCGTCCCTTGCATCATCACTTATTCTTTGAGCACCAGCATTTTTTATGATTCTTCCAACTGGAGCAATTGGTAATTCAGTCATACATATCACCTCATTCTTTTATTAGTACTCCATAGTATTTAAATTTGTCGATTTTATTGAGTTTACATAATTCTTATTTGAATTGTGACTTCAATTAAATCCATAATCAAAGACGTGCGGTAACTCACTTTCAGTTTTTGATGAGGATTGTAAAAAAAATCTAATATCATATTTGAAAATCATGGCTAATTTCAAGGTCAAAATGAACTTCAAAGCAAAGGTTTCATCTTGAAAAAAAAGTGTAAATAAGGTTTTTTAAGTAATAATTTCTAAAAAATATATGCTATTATTAATTTAGAGAGTAGAACTTAATCATTTTAAAAATAGGAATGATAATACCAAATTTAGTACACATTTAGTGTATATGCAGGGTGTATTTAATACTAATTATTTACAAAATAATATTAGATATCAGCTCAATAATTATGATAAGATCCGGAGATATATCCATGAGACTTTTACTTCAAAGCATTGGTTTTGTAAAGGAGAACAAATAAAAAAAAACAGTACACATGTGATAGTGAGAATATTTCTCCACCATTTCATAGAATTACAAATCAGATGACTTAAAAAATTTTGCAATTCTATGCGAAGACATCTATAAACATGATAAGAAATTTATTCACGAGATTATATTCAACATACCTGGAGATACCCTAGAGTTATTAACCGGATTTGCAGATTTAAGAGGATTACCAAAAGGAACAAAGGAAGCAAAAAACAGTTTGGTAAAATAAGTTATAATGGCCCATGTCCACCTGAAGGTGAAGAATACAGATATGTTTTTAGAATTTATGCACTGGACTCACTATTAGATCTAGAAAATGGAGTAGGTAAAGACCAGTTTTTAGATGCTATTCAAGGCCATATACTAAATAAAGGAGAATTAATGGAAGTTTATAAACAATAAACTAATTAGGGGGAAATAATATGGGAATCAATCTTATGAGTGATGTTTTTGAGGAAGGAGATATAATACCAACCATGCACACCTGCGACGATAAAAATATCTCACCCCCGCTTAGATGGGATTCACTGCCTGAACGCACCATGAGTTTTGCTATTTTATGTGAAGACCCAGATGCACCAAGGGGAACCTGGACTCACTGGATCATTTTTAATATACTTCCCAGTGTGATGGAACTTTCGGCAGGAATAAAAAATGAAGAAAAACTTTCAAACGGTATGACGCAGGGAATAAATGACTTTGGATACGCAGGTTATGGCGGCCCATGTCCTCCCGAAGGGGAAAAACATAGATATTTTTTCAGAATTTATGCACTGGATACCACTTTAAATCTAAGCCCAGGAGCTAATAGAAAAGAATTTTTAAGAGCTTTAAACGAAAATGTTCTGGATGAAGGGCAATTAATGGGGATTTATGGGAGATAATTATCTAATTTTTAATTAAATTTTTTTATTTATTTTGAGCATACACTATCTTTGAATAATCCTAAAAATTTAGTATATCTTAAAAAATAGCTATTTTTATATTGTTTGAGATTAAATTCCATATAATAATCATTTAAAAGAGGCATTCTTATGATGAGCTTACAAATATGGATTTTAATAGCAGCTATATGTTTTATTGGAGAATTGATAACCGCCGGATTTTTCATTTTATGGTTTGGAGTTGGAGCATCAGTGGCTGCAGTTCTCAGTTACCTTGGATTTTCTGAAACTACTCAATTTATTGCATTTATTTTAGTATCCATAATTCTTCTTGCCCTATCAAGACCTTTTGCTAAAAAAATTACACAAGGCATGCCCACTAAAAAAGCAGCTTCAGACAGGTTAATAGGTGAAAAAGGAGTAGTAATTGAAGATATATCTTTAAAAAATGGAGGAGTTGTAAGAATTAGTGGAGATACATGGAGAGCAATATCTGATCAGGAAATAAAAGAAGGAACCTCTATTTTAGTTGAAAAAATAGAAGGCGTGAAACTCATTGTGAAACCTGCAGCATAAACCATGCAACTAGTTTAATTTCTTTACAAAAAGATTATTTTATTGTTAGAATTCACCATATCACGAAATCAATACACTGATCAAAAGATTAATAAGTACTAATCCATTATTTTAACATGAATATTGTACACACTTAAAAAAATAGAAAGGAGAGTTAAAATGGATTTATTTTTGGCAATTTTAATTATTCTGGTCTTACTGGTTGTGGCATTTAAAGGTGTCAAAATTTTAAGGCCTTATGAAAAAGGGGTCGTTGAAAGACTTGGTAAATACAACCGAACTGTTGAAAGCGGACTTGTAATAGTCTTTCCATTTGTAGAGACCATTAGAAAAGTTGATTTAAGGGAACAGGTTGTAGATGTTCCTCCACAGGAAGTTATAACCAAAGATAACACAGTTGTTGTCGTGGACTGTGTAATCTTTTATGAAGTTGTAGATCCATTTAATGCAGTTTATAATGTCGTTAATTTTTATCAAGCCATTACTAAACTTGCACAAACAAATTTAAGGAATATAATTGGTGACTTAGAGCTTGACCAAACACTAACTTCTCGCGAGCAGATAAATTCCCAGCTAAGAGAAGTTTTAGATCTCGCAACTGATAAATGGGGTACACGGGTTGTTCGTGTTGAAATTCAAAAAATTGAACCTCCAAAAGATATTGTAGAGGCCATGTCCAAGCAGATGAAAGCTGAAAGGATGAAAAGAGCCGCCATTCTAGAAGCTGAAGGGTATAAACAATCTGAAATTAAAAAAGCAGAAGGGGATAAACAAGCAGCTATTCTTGAAGCTCAAGGTAAAGCTGAAGCTATTAAAGCAGTTGCAGACGCGGATAAATATCAAGAAATTGCAATTGCAGAAGGTGAAGCAAAGGCAATACTTACAGTATACGGAGCAATACATGAAGGAAATCCTACAAACGACCTTTTAGCTATTAAATACATGGAAGCGCTTCAAAAGGTTGCAGATGGAAAAGCAACAAAAATATTCCTGCCTCTTGAAACTTCAGGAGTTTTAGGATCAATAGCAGGTATTTCCGAACTCTTCAAAGAAAAAGATAAAGAAGATAAAGAAATACAGCCTATGAAAGTAAAAGTAAAAACAGATATTTAAAAAGTGCCAGGATAATCTATTATCCTGATTGTTTATTTTATTTTATTTAAAACATTGAACTGCGGTGGAAGAGGTCTTAACCTCGCTGGAGCACCTATTGCAAGATAAAATGGAGGAACATCACGGGTTACAATTGCACCTGCTGCAACCATAGCTCCTTCTCCTACTTCAACGCCAGATAAAAATGTTGAATTCGCTCCAATTGAAGCTCCATGTCTTATAACTGGACCTTTAAGATCATAATCAACCCTTATAGGGTACCTATCATTAGTAAAGCAGGCACATGGCCCGATAAATACGTAATCTTCTATTAAAGAATCTGTGGGGACATAAACATTTGATTGTATACTTACATTACTCCCTATCTTACAGTTTCCTTCCACAACTGTATTGGTTCCCACAAGAACATCATTACCTATGGTGGTTTTTTCTCTAATTAAAACATTATGTCCTGTTTTAAAATTACTGCCAATCTTAACATCGTCATATATAACTGTATTTGAACGGATGACAGAATTTTTGCCAATTACTGGAGATTTACTTCCTCGCCTATAGCTTAACCCAATTGTTGCACTATTTTGAATTCCAAAATTTTCATTTGGAGACCCTAAAAAGATACTTTTTAAGCCCTTCCCACGTAAATCTTTAAATATTGGCATAATTGTTCCTCCTTACTACGAATATAGCGAACTCTCAGTCTGTAAATTTACACCCGTAATCAGTTTATTCACTTAAATATTGTTTGCAGGCTCTTAGTTCAATGTTATACAAAAAATACATGATTTAAACATAAAAACTTAAACGTTTTATGCTTTAAAAAGATAGCTGCATTCTATATTTTGTACAAATAAGACCAGTAAACTAGGATAAAATTATTGAAATGTCAAAATAAATGATATACTGAAAATTTTTGGTTCGAGGACCTGCAATTTCTAGGGAATTAAATATTTATCATAACTATTATATAAATATATAATAAATGATTTTTATTATGCTGTCAAATATCTAATAGTATAATAATTATATAAAAAAGCATCTAAATAAATTTATAATTTATTAAAACAGGTTTTTTAAGCTTATTTTAATAAAAAAGGTTTTATAAAATTTTTCATATTAATCAAAGTTAGTTAAGCAGGATATTTTTTCATTTATAGATTTATACTCATCTTTGATAGATTCATTTTACACATTTATAAAGTATCAGTGTATTAAATAAGTTAAACAAAATTATCTGGACATATTTAAACTTAATCTGATACGTACATTACAGGAGGGCAAGCTTGAAATTTGAAAAAGAGAACATAATAAACCGTATATGCAGGATAAGGGAAGAAATAGGCCATGAGAATGTGAAACCTGCCATTAAAGATATAATATTTGATGAAAATACTGGTATTATGCTAATTATAACTGCAGATAGGCCTGAAAAATCCGTAGTAATAGGAAAAGGTGGATGGGTTGTTGGGAAACTTAAAGAAGAACTGAATATTAACTCCATTCACGTAGAAGCTTATCCAGATATATTACTTAAAGAATATAAAATGAAGTTAACACTTGAGAAGTTAGATGAAATATTAAAAACTGTAAAATTAGCAGATCCTAATCCACTTGAAAATTTGTATCATCTTTTAAACCAGAGAATTGAAAATATAACTGATTTTGATACTGTTTTAAAGGATTGGAATGTTAAAGAGTCTGAAAATAACAGAGCAGTGGTAGCACTGTCTGGAGGAGTAGACAGCAGCTTTTCGCTTATCATATCTAAGTTTATGGGATTTAACCCCATTGCAGTTACTGTTAACCCCGGAAATATAATTCTCCCACGATATTTTCAAAAAAATGTGGAAGCTTTAAGTGCTAAACTTAATGTAAAACATGTATATATCAACGTCGAAATTGATGACATTATTAATGATTCCCTTGAAGGTAGATTCCACCCCTGCGGAAGATGTTCCAAAGTTATTGAAGGGGCTGTTTTAGATTATGCAAAAGAAAATAAAATGGAATTTTTAATCTATGGAGATCTTCTATCAACTGGAAATCAATCCATAGTTTTAGGCGAAGATCTTATAAAAATAAATTTACCTGCAATGCTTTCTGCTACAAAGGGTGAAATAAAAAAATTGGCTTCCAAATATGATGTTTATAGAAAAGGAGGCTACGGCTGCCCACTTATAAATGAAGTACATAAAAAATATCCCCACATGAGAAAATTTTCTATACAAAGAGTGTTAAGGGAAACACGTGCCGGGATATTAGAACCAGGCGAAGCCCTTGAGATGATAATGAAGATCAAATAATTTTAAAAATAAAAAAATAGAATAGATACCGTGTCTAAGGTTTCCAAGTTATTTAATGACTTCTAATATTCCGTAAGCTATGAGGAAAATCCCAACTAGATAACTGAGAAGCGGTGGGAATATCAGTATAAGTATACCAAAGATTATCGCTATTATTCCAAGTATCTGAGGTTTTGCATCGGATTTCATGACTATTATATTTGTTATTAGATCATATATAACTTTTATTAATAAATAGTCAGAACTTTAACCCAAAGAATTTTTACAATAAATGGTTTGTTTCAATCATAAACTCAAAGATGAAAAATTAAAACGTTAAGATATACTTAGGGCTTAATGTAAATTCAAATATTAAAAGAAGGAGTTATATCCAAATAATATTTTTAAGATTTATTCTTGATAGTAAAATAAAACGTCGCCCCATTACCATATTCTGATTCAACCCACATTTTACCGCCGTGATTTTCAATGATTCTTTTAGAGATTGATAATCCAATTCCAGTTCCTTCATATTCTTCTCGAGTATGTAACCTCTGAAAGAGAGTAAAAATACGTTTAAAATACTGCTCTTCAATTCCAATGCCATTATCAGACACGCTGAAAACATGTTCTTTATTTTTTTCATCAAAATAAGTGGAAATATGTATCTGAGGGTCTTCATTTTCTTTTTTAAATTTTATAGCATTTTCAATTAGATTTTGGAATACTCTAAAGAGTTGACTTTCATCTGCAAACACGGTAGGAAGGTTTTCATAGGTAATTTGAGCTTTATTCTCCATAATCAGGAGATTTAAATTATCAAAAATATCAAGAAGCATATCCTCAATTTTTAATGGTTCACATTTTTTTTCTACCCTTGTCAACCGTGAATATTCAAGTAAATCAAGAATCATCTGTTTCATTCGTATTGATGCTTCAACTATATAATCAATGAACTCATCAGCATCGCTGTCAAGTTTATTTTTATAACGCCGCTCTAAAAGTTGAGTGAAGCTTGCAATGGTTCTAAGTGGCTCTTGAAGGTCATGAGAAGTAATGTAGGCAAACTGACGAAGTTCATCATTGGAACGCTTTAATTCTGTTATTAATTTCTTCATTTTTTCTTCAGTGACCAGCTTAGAAATTGTACTTCCTATTTCCCGCCCTATAGAATTAATGATATCTTTTTCTTTTTGAGTGAAATAATGCTCATTTTTGCTTAAAATATTAAAGGATCCTATAATTTTTTCTTTTGAATATATAGGAACTACAGCAAGTGATTTAAAAATTCCTGGTTTTAAATTTTCAATGGGAATTGCATCAAAATTGTTTACAAATAGTGACATGCCTTCTACATAAACCTGATTGAAAGGATATTCATTAATTTTAATAACCTCAACAGCATCTACTGGGCCCTTTGAATCTTCTTTAAAATGTTCCAATTTAGCTATTTCCGTTTTAAAATCAATTAAATATATTCCACCTGCTTCAAAACCCATAAATTCCAAAACAAGACTTAAAATATCTTTTAAAAGTGATTGAAGATTATCAGAACTGTTTGCAGTTATAATTACCCGGTTAAGCGTATCCAATTTTTTAAGGTTTTTCTCAATTTCTTTTTCAGCCATTTTAAGTTCTGTAATATCCTGATTCACGCCGTAAGTTTTAATGGTTCGACCTTCTGCGTCTTTTACAATCTCACAACGGACCAATATAAAACGTTTTTCACCATCAGCCCTTACGATTGAGTGTTCAGATTTTTTAGAAAAATGAGGATTGTCCGTTTCTAAAGTTTCAGCTATGCCTTCTACTACCATATGGGACTCTTCAGGAGGCAAGAACCTTTTGGCATATTCCTTAGAAGACATCTGAGATCCACCCTCACGGTCCACAGTAGTACCATACAACCTATAAAATTGATTATCAAAAGTATATAAATCCAAATCAACATCATATTCCCAATGTACTAACTTAGCCATATCCATAGCAATTTTAAGTCGAGCTTCACTTTCACGCAGGGCATCTATAGCTGTTTTTTTATCAGTAATGTCCAGAAGAGATGCTAAACTTTTTTTAGTCCCAGATATCACATCCATAGTTGTTAAAACATTTTTAATATTACCATACCTGTCAACAAATTTGAATTCATATTTTTTTGGAGGCATATTCTGATTAATTCGTCTGAAATTATGGTATTCTTCCATTTTTTTTAGATACTCAGGAGCTACAAATTCTTTCCAGCTTTTTATACCTTCTATTTCCTCTTTTGAGTATCCACAAATCTTTTCAAACTCTGCATTCACAAGAGATATAATGGTATCTTCTTCAACAATAAATGTCGCCGCTCCAGTATTCTCAAATATGGCTTTATAATAAGATTCTGACTTTTTAATTGCATTTTCAGCCTCTTTAAGCTCAGTAACATCCCTAATAACAGCTACAAGATACTTTTCTCCAGAATCATCCGAGTATAAAGTCTTTTTAGTGACTAAAGTATGCACTTTACCTTCAGAATCTGTAACTTCTTCTTCATTTACATTTTCAATACCTGTTTTAAACACTTCTTCGTCTTTATCCCAGAAGATACTTGCTTCATGTGCAGGTAAAAAGTCATAATCCGATTTTCCTAAAAGTTCTTCCCGAGGGTATCCCATTAATTTACAGAAAGCATCATTTAAAAGTATCCACCGATGCCGTTTATCTTTAACAAAAACAGGGTCAGCAATCGAGTTTATAATTTTATCCAGAAAGTTTCTTGATTTTGTAAGGGCCTTTTCAGTATTTTTACGCTCAATAATTTCCTTTTTTAATTCCTCATTAGATTTTATAAGTTCTCGAGTCCGTTCCTTAACTTTTAACTCTAAGTTAGTCTTTGCGATTTTAAGTTCTTTCAAAAGCAAAGACTTTGCTTTTGATGCCGTAGGAAATGTAATTTCCTCGGCCCCGAATACAAAGTATTCAAGGACCTCAAACACTTTGTGTTTGAAGTTTTCTTCCATCCTTTTTTGTTCTGTAACGTCATGCACTATACCTACAACTATACTTCTATTATTTGCTTTGATAAGAAAATGCCTTACCTGTACAACTTTTTTTGAACCATCTGCATTTTTAATCGTTCCTTCAAATAATTTACCGGATAATTTGTGATTTTTACAATCACCGAATTCAATTATATCCTTTTCAAAGTGATTATACGGGTTATGAGAATTTTTTTCAATGTATAACTCATCAGGCATGTTCCACATCTTTTTTCCAAGAATATACTCTCCTTTAAACCCCGTAATTTTCTCCATTCCATGATTCCACTCAATTATTGATCCATTTTCATCAATAAGAGCTATACCATCATAGGACTGCTCTACAATACCCCTAAACTTCTCTTCACTCTTTTTAAGCTCTTCTTGAATGCTTTCTTTCTTTTCTAATTCAATTTGCAGACTTTTATTGGCTATCTTCAATTTCATTTCCATCTTATGCCTGTAAAGAGCATGATATATAGTTATTCTCAATTCTTCATCGTTAAATGGTTTGATAATATATCCATAATGTTCTGTTAATTTAGCCCTTTCAACCAGTATTTCATCGCTGTGGGCTGTTAAGTATATAACTGGAATATCAAAATCATTTTGTAATTGCTTTGCAATTTCAATTCCATCTATATCTTCATTGAGGTTAATATCCATTAAAATTAAATCAGGTTTATACTCTGCTACCTCTTGAAAGATATTTTTAATAGACAGCACAATTAAAGGGTTTTCATATCCCCAATTTTCTAACAGGTTCTTAATATTTAAAGCTGTAATTCCTTCATCTTCCACAATCAATATTTTTGACATGGAATTACCCCTTTCTACTTACTTTCCATTAAATTAAAATTCATATGGTATATCTCTATTAAATCATTATAGTTATGTTTTTTTATTTAACCGGATTAAAAATATTTATAATACTATTTATAAATTAAATCTTATTAATTTAGGCCATTGTATAAATATTATAACCAAATTTCTTAAATATCTTATAAAAGGGTAAATAATATTTAAATTTAAATTTAAACTCGCTCATTTACACAAATTATAAATTAAAATAGATATATTCCAAATCAATCCCCTATTATAAATTCTAAAAAAGTTAAAAGATATAAAATAAAAAATACAGATAATTATAAAATTAACTAGATATTTTACAGACATTACAATTCATAGAAGACATATAATTAAAAAATAAACAACCTATACTTCTAAGATTATGATATGATTTAATTTTAATCATATTAAGACTTCAAAACCCATGTATTTAAACTTAAGATTTAATAGATTCAGTAATGAATGGTATCGTAAAATAAAAGATAGAACCACTACCTGCTTCTGATTCCACCCACATTCTACCGCCGTGCCTTTCGATAATTCGTTTAGAAATGGATAATCCAATTCCAGTTCCTTCGTATTCAACACTGGTATGCAACCTTTTAAACACTTCAAATATTCTGTTAAAGTACTGAGGTTCTATTCCTATTCCATTATCTGCAACTGAAAAAATATATTCATTTTCGCCTCCAAAGGCAGAAATATGGACTCTAGGATATGCATCGTCCTTTTTAAACTTTATAGCATTGCTAATTAAATTTTGAAAAAGCTGAATAAGCTGACCTTCGTCTGCAACAACTGCAGGAAGCTTATCATGAGTAACTGTAACGTTATTCTCTTTAATTGCAGCATTTAAATTATACAAAACTATCTCAAGAAGTTCTTCAGTATTCGTTGACTTCAATTCTCCCCCCTTTGTACCAACACGAGAATAATAAAGTAAACCCTGGATCATATCCTTCATACGTACGGCAGCCTCAACTATAAAATCAATGAATTCATCGGCATCATCATCCAGTTTATTTCTGTAGCGTCTTTCAATTAATTGAGTATAACTGGCAATGGTTCTAAGCGGCTCCTGAAGGTCATGGGAGGTGATATATGCAAACTGCTGTAATTCATAATTAGAACGTTCAAGTTCTTCTATGATCTCCTTAAGTTTCTCTTCTGCTTGTTTTCTTTCTGTGATATCACGTGCAGCAGCAAAAACACCGATGATATCATCAGACTCATCACGATAGACCGATGAATTATATAAAACCGGAGTTATATGTCCTTTTCTATGTTTGATTTCAAGCGCGTAGTTAAACACTTTTTCATCCTGAAAAACCTGCTGGTAAACTTCTCTAGCCTTTTCAGGTTCAGTAAAATAATCTGAAAAATCAGTGCCAATAAGTTCATCCCTAGAATAACCCGTGATTAACTCGGTAGAATAATTTACATCATTAATCTTTCCATCAGGGCCAATAGTAACCAGAGGATCTAAACTAGCTTCGATCAAACTACGATTATACATATTTGCCAGTTTAAGCTCTTCTTCTGCCCTTTTTCGTTCAGTTATATCTCGACCAATAGTTGAAATAGCAACAAGCTCTCCTGAAGTATCAAAAACTGGGGAAAGTGTTATTGAAACATTAATCAAACTGTTATCTTTTCTCAGCCTTAAAGTCTCATAATGTCGGATTCTTTCTCCATCTTTAATCTTTTCAATTAATCTTTTTGTTTCTCCATTAAAGATATCTGATTCTAAGATAGAAATAGATTTTCCGATTATTTCATCAGCTGCATATCCATAAATCCGTTCTGCTCCATTATTCCAGCTTATAACAGTACCGTCAAAGGATTTAGTTATGATAGCATCGTCAGATGACTCAACAATATTTGCAAATATCTGAATTTTCTCTTCAGCTTTTTTACGTTCAATTGAATATTTAATAGAACGTTCTAACAACGTACTTTCTACCTGTCCCTTAACAAGATAATCTTGAGCGCCCATCTTAACCGCATTAATTCCAGTCTTCCCATCAGTTAATCCAGTTAAAATTATAATAGGAGTTTCATGACATTTTTTATTTACCTCAATAAACGTTTCAATACCATCACTATCTGGAAGGCCAAGATCTAACAATATTACATCAAATGAATGGAATTTAAGGGATTTCAGGCCTTCATTTAATGTTTCAACGTTTTTAAGTTCATATGAAAAATCAGTAGATTCCTCAAGCATAAACTCAATTAAGCCAGTATCTCCAGGATTATCTTCAAAGAGTAGTATTTTAATAGTTTCAGTGTTATCCATAGGTTTAAACCATCCTTCCATGACTAAGCATTGCCCTTTGAAGGTAACTTTACTATATCCAGCCAGAAATTTTCTATAGACTTAATTACTCTTATAAATTGATCAAAATCAACAGGTTTGGTTATATATGAATTAGCATGAAGATTATATGATTTAAGTATATCTTCCTCCGCTTTAGAAGTGGTTAAAATAACTACAGGTATTCTTTTAAGCTTATTATCTTCTTTTATTTCTTTAAGAACTTCACGTCCATCTTTTCCAGGCAAATTCAAATCTAAAAGTATTATATCTGGACTTGAAACATTTGAAAACTTTCCTTTCTTATGTAAAAATAACATAGCTTCTTCCCCATCTTCTGCAATATTAAGATTATTCATAATTTTTGCTTCCTGGAAAACTTCTTCTACCAGTCCGACATCGCCTTCATTATCTTCTACTAAAAGAATTTCTATTTGTTTAACTGTCTGATTTGTCGTTACATCTTGTTTAATTGTCATTTATAACACCTTTTTGTAAATAGAAAAATTTTAAATATATTAAAATTACTAATTTTTGATATTGTCTACAGGTAGAATGAAATAAAAAATAGAACCTTTAGCCGGTTCTGATTCTACCCACATATATCCTCCATGCCGTTCTACTATTTTTTTACAAATTGAAAGCCCAATTCCTGTTCCAGGATAATCTCTTCGTTTATGTAATCTTTTGAAAACTTCAAAGATCCTTTCACCGTGTTTTGGATCAATTCCAATTCCATTGTCAGCAACTGAAAATACCCAGTTGTCATCTTCTTTTCGAGCTGAAATAGTAATTTTTGGTGTTTTTTCACTGTGGAATTTTATAGCATTGCTGATTAAATTCTGGAATACCTGAGCTAACTGAGTAGAATCAACCATTATAGTTGGTAAATGATCATGAGATATAACAGCCCCACTTTCTTTTATAGATATTTCCAAATTAGATAAAACTTGATTTAAAACCAATTCACAGTCGGTGGATTCAAATTCTTTGGCCCTCGTGGTCACTCTAGAGAATTCTAAAAGATCATTTATTAAATTCTGCATACGTGAAGCGCCGTCTACTGCAAAATCAATGTATTTATCAGCTTTATCATCAAGTTCGCCGTAATATCTCCTTTGTAAAAGCTGCAAATAACTTCCAATCATCCTTAAAGGTTCCTGTAAATCGTGGGATGACACATAAGCAAACTGCTCCAGTTCTGCATTTGAACGGGCAAGCTCTTCTATTTTCAGTTTTAACAGTTTTTCAGCTTTTTTACGTTCAGTTATATCACGTGCTGCTGCAAAAACACCGATTACATTTCCAGATTCATCTTCATAGACTGAAGCGTTATATAAAACAGGAGTTATG
This sequence comes from Methanobacterium sp., assembly GCF_038562635.1. NCBI lineage: Archaea > Methanobacteriati > Methanobacteriota > Methanobacteria > Methanobacteriales > Methanobacteriaceae > Methanobacterium > Methanobacterium sp. The sequence continues at coordinate 942,305 of NZ_JBCFBO010000001.1, forward strand.
TGTCCCTTTTTATGCTTGATCTCAAGGGGATAATCAATTATCCACCTATCTTTAAACACCTGCTTGTATCCTTCCCTTGCTTTTTCAGGTTCAGTGAAATAATCTGAAAAATCAGTACCAATAAGTTCATCTCGAGCGCGACCAGTAACTGCCTCTGTAGCGCCATTTACATCGGTAATCTTCCCATCGGGACCAATAGTAACAAATGGGTCTAAACTGGTTTCAATTAGATTACGGTTATATTTACCTGCAGATTCAAGCTCTTCTTCCATTTTTTTACGATCAGTAATATCTGTATCAGTCATCAAAACAGAATTCGGATCTCCATTTTCATCCCGTTCCAATACCCACCTGCTTGATACAGTGATTTTGGTGCCGTCATGTTTGGTACGTACTAATTCACCGTTCCATTGATTTTTAGTGGATATATGTTTATCTATATCCTCTAAAGGTTCAGGAAATTCAGTTTGAAGCAGTTCATAAACGATATTATCCAAAGCTTCTCTTTGAGTCCAACCATACATCTTTTCAGCACCGTTATTCCAGTATAAAATCTTCCCATCCATATCACGAACAATTATAGCATCGTGAGTAATATTAATTAATTCAGCCTGCCTCTTAATCTCGTTTTCTGCCTGTTTAATTTCTGTAATGTCACGTGCAGCAGCAAAAACGCCGATTACGTCCCCATCTTCATTTCGGTAAACTGATGCATTGTATAAAACAGGAGTCACATTCCCCTCTTTATTTTTAATTTCCAATGGATAATCAAATATCCAACCTTCTCGAAATACCTCTTTATATCCATTTCTAGCTTTTTCAGGTTCAGTGAAATAATCTGAAAAATCAGTTCCTATTATCTCATCTCTAGAATATCCAGTTACCCTTTCTGTAGAATAATTTACATCAGTAATTTTACCATCAGGACCAATAGTAACTAAAGGATCAAGATTAGCCTCGATTAAACTACGATTATAATTATTAGCAAATTTCAGAGACTCATAAGCTTTTTCTAGCTCCAATGTACGTTCTTTAACTTGAATTTCCAGATTATCACGTGCCTCCTTCAATTCAGCCTCGGCTTGCTCACGTGATATACGCAATCGGATTACATTTATTCCATAAGCAAGGTTTTCAGCTACTTCTGTCAGCAGTTTAACCTCATCATCTGAAAAGGAATCAAGTTCTGTTGAATAAATAGTCAATGCACCAAAGACTCTCCCATACATCTTCAAAGGTAGAACCAGTGAAGATGCATAACCCCTTTCAATTGCATTTTCACGCCACGGGCCAAATTTTGGATCTGCATACATATTTTTACAGGCACTTGGTTTTCCGGTACGAATGGCAGTTCCTGTTGGACCAATGCCGCGTTCAGTATCTGCCCACGTAATATCTAATGTTTCAAGATACCCTTCTTCAAATCCAGAATATGCTACTGGTCGAACAGTTTTAGCTTCATCTTCATCAGCATAACCTACCCATACCATGGAATGACCACAATCTTCCACAATAATTCGGCATACATCTTCAAGGTACCCCAATTCATCTTTAGCGCGTATCATAGCCTGACTACTATTACCAAGTGCCATATATGCTTTATTAAGCCTGTAAAGTTCTTTTTCCTTTCTTTTACGCTCGTTAATATCACGTGCAACATGAACGCTTCCCTGAAGCCTTCCTTCTGTATCATAGAGCGGTGAAGCACTTACAAGAAAATCACCGCCCAAATTGTCTTCACAGATTTCTTCGGTATGCTCACTTCCATCCCCAAGTAATTGTTTATGCGGGCAAAAAGAAGGTGGTTCGCAAGTTCCATGGATAATCTCATAACAAGTCATGCCAACACACTCTTCAGGCGTTATACCAAATTTATCTGCCATAGCCTTATTTGCACGAACAACTTTATATTCAGTGTCCAATATAGCTATTAAATCAGGTACGGCCTCAAAAGTATGTTCCCACTCTTTCTTAACTTGAATAGCAGCTTCTTCACTTTCTTTTAAAATACGATTTGAAATGAGCCTATTCATGGCAATTGCAATTTGATCCGCAACAGCTTTCATTAAATCCAGTTCCTCATGGGCAAATTTGGTACGTGACCCCGTACCAAATGAAAGTGTACCAATGCTTGAACCATCAATCATTAAAGGATGACATGCATATGCCTGTACACCATACCCTTTTACCAAATCTGTCCTTGTATCTGGTGTTTCAAGGATATTTTCAGAGATTATTCTGCGTGATTCAAGGGCTGCACATCCACAGACAGCTACTCCATAATCTAACCATTCAATTCTCTTTGCTTCTTCTTCAGGGATTCCAGAATAAGCATTTAAATGTAAGCATCCCTTCTCTTCATCCACTAAATAATTGAAAAATACATCGCATTCTAAAAATTCCATGGTTTTATAACACAGGTCATCGATGATATCCTGTGGGTTTTCACTTGTCAACAGCCTGCTGGAAATTTCTGCTAAAAGTTCATTACGCCTTTGATTCCATAAAATCAATTCTTCTGCCTTTTTTTGTTCAGTGATATCTGTATTTGTACCAAACCAGCGCTGGATATTACCCTGTTCATCACGGATTGGTATTACTCTTGTAAGGAACCAATGATATTTACCGTCTTTACCTCTTAAAGGAAATATGTTATCATATGGCTTTCCTTCCTTAATACTTACAGACCATTCTTCAGTTACTGTATCGATGTAATCCGGGTGATGTACCGTCTGCCAACCCCATCCCTGCATTTCCTCCAGGGTTGCACCAGTATAATCGTACCACTGCTGATTATACCAGAATATCCATCCTTCTGCATTTGCCATCCATGCAAGGTTCGGAATATTGTCTGCAAGAGCACGGAAACGTTTTTCACTCTCCAGTAATGATTTATTAATTTGTAGCAGTTCATCTCCCTGCTGCCTGAGCTCTTCATTAGCAGCTTGAAGTTCTTCTGCGGTATCCTGCAGCTCCTCATTGGAAACCTGTAGTTCTTCAGTTGTAGCTTGAAGTTCTTCATTGGCAACTTGAAGCTCCTCGGTAGTAACCTGCAATTCTTCATTTAACACTTCTAACTCTTCAGCAAACTGTTGTGTTCGCTCTAAAAGCTCTTGTTTCTGCTTTTCTACCTTTTTTCTCTCTGTTATATCTTTAGCAATAGTTGAAATAGCGGCCAGTTCTCCAGAAGTGCTGAAAACAGGTGAAAGTGTTACTGAAATATTTATCAGTTCACCATTTTTTTTTAACCGTAGTGTCTCGTAGTGATCAACTTTTTCTCCATTTTTAATTTTATTAATCAATTTTTTTGTTTCTCTGCGAAGTCTAGGTGGTTCCAATATTGAAATGGGTTTCCCCATAACTTCTCTAGCAGAATAACCGTAAATTTGTTCTGCTCCCCTATTCCAGCTTATAATGGTCCCATCAAATGATTTAGTTATAATAGCATCATCTGAGGATTCCACAACGTTTGCTAATCTTTGAATGTTTTCTTTTGCTTTTTTATCCTCATTGATATTACGGGCAATATGAACACTTCCCAGCACATTTCCAGAATCATTTTTTATGGGGGATGCAGTAACAAGAAAATGGCCGCCTAAATTTTCATCAGTTATTTCATGACTGTGCTCATGACAATCCTGCATCATTTTCGCATGAGGACAATCATGAATTGGAGATTTAATACCGTGAACAACTTCAAAACATTTTAATCCAGAACATGGATCCATAGAGGCATTTAATATCTCCACCATTGGTTTATTTGCCCAAATAACGTTGAATTCAGTATCTAAAATAGTTATAAGATCTGGTGACGAATCTAAAACAGATTTCCATCCTTCAATATTTCCTAAAAAAGATTTAATGAATTTTTCTTTAGGGTTCATGTTATATCCTGTCATTTAAGTTTTGTAGATTACATAAATTAACTGCAAATATTTTTTACCAAAATAAGATTAAAACTAGTATTTCCAGTAATCAGTAGATAGTTATTAAAATGCATTATTTATCCATTTTAACTTTTTCTATGACGCTTTATCCTCCAAGTCAGAGACTTTAAAGGTTTTGCTCCCAAATATTTATTTATAGATTTTTTATCTAAATTAAATCCAAGAAGTATAACTTTTTTGTATTCATTATCTCTATAAAATTTATGTATAATTGGAATATCTTTCCATAAATAATTTGTGAAATTAAACTGTGTGTAAATTCAGTTATTGATAAAATTAGTATGTATTTAAGAAAACAAATAATTATTAGAGAAAAAATAATATTTTTCAGCATTATTGCAAAAAAAATAGTATATACTAACTCTAAATTTTCTAAAATCAATTTAAAAAATGAAAATTAAATTTCTTCATTTAAGAAGGTTCTTAAACTGACAATAACTTTCTCAACTGCTTCAGGAGAAGATCCACCTATTACAGTCCTTGATTTTACATTTTCATATGGATCTAGAGCTTTCCTTATTGACTCATCATTTAGATCTAATGATTTACCCATCACTTCATGGGCAACGTTATCTAAAAAGTTTGAATCAATATCATCAAGAGAAACCTTATTCTCAAGAGCTTCTGTAACCATTCGACCAACTATTTTATGGGCTGTTCTAAAAGGCATGTTTTTTTCACGAACCAGTATATCTGCTAACTCAGTTGCAGTTGCAAAATTAGATTTTGCAAGTTCCGCTGCGCGTTCCTTATTAATCTCGACGGTAGTTAACATGCCACGTACCATATCCATCATTTCTTTTGCATTATCAACAGAGTTCCAAAGATGAGGAGTTATTTCCTGCAAATCTCTATTGTAACTGTAAGGTAACGCCTTTAAAATAGTCAAAATAGTCATCAATTCTCCAGTAAGAATTGCACTCTTTCCCCTTGCAATTTCTGCAACATCAGGGTTCTTTTTTTGAGGCATTATGGATGATGTGGATGAATATGCGTATGAAATTTCAACAACTCCAAATTCAAATGTACTCCACAGTATAAGCTCCTCGCAAATTTTACTCATAGTTGAAGCAAGCATTGAAAGAGAAAAGACGGTTTCTGCTATGAAATCTCTTGAACTTACACCATCTATCGAATTTTCCATAATTCTACTAAATCCAAGTAACTCAGTTGTCATTTCCCTATCTATCGGAAAACTGGTAGTAGTCAAGGCTGCAGAACCAAGAGGGTTCATATCCACTCTTTTATATGCATCCATAAGACGTTCATAGTCCCTTCGCAGTGCATTGGCATACGCAAGCAAGTGGTGTGCAAATGTGGTAGGTTGAGCATGCTGCAGGTGAGTATAACCCACAAAAATAGTTTTTTTATGCTCACCAGCCATATTCAGAATTTCTTCAATAAATTTCAGTATATTTAATCCTATTTCTTTAATTTCTTCCTTTAAAACTAATCTAAGATCCGTTGCAACCTGATCATTCCGTGATTTAGCTGTATGCATAAACCCTGCAACTTCCCCAATTTTAGAAGTTACATAGTTTTCCACAGCCATGTGAATATCTTCTACAGAAGGATCAAGGTCAAGAGCCCCAATTCCTTCGTTTCTAAGTTCATTTAGAGCTTTTAATATCTTATCTGCAATTTCAGAAGGTATTATTCCCTGTTTTGCAAGCATTGTTGTATGCGCAGTGTTGAGTTTAATATCAGCTTCGAAAATTCGTTTGTCAAATTCTAAAGAAGAAGTAAAAGATGCAGCTTCATCGCTCATCTTTCCCTTAAGTCGTCCAGATCTTAAATTCAAGAAATGTCACCCTGTTTAATAAATTAAACCCTCGAAAACTGTTAAAATTTTCAATTTTGATGCCGTAGGAAATGTAATTTCCTCGGCCCCGAACATTTCATGTTCGAGGGCAGCAAAAAACCATATGTTTTTTGCATGCTTCGTTTTCGGGGCATGCGAAATCATAGATTTCGCTGTTCAGGAAGCTGTGCTTCCTTCAACGTTAAAAATATAAATTTTTAACAGCCTGCAAAATCTATCGAAATTTTCATAAAAATTTCGATGCATCGAAATCAGAGATTTCGAATGTTTTTATTTTGCGGCATGTAAAAATAAACCCATATTTTTGGGTTTTGAGTGTAGTTTAATATTATTCTTTGTTTTTCCACTGTGTGTAACCGCATTTTCCACATGCGTATCTGTCTCCATGGTCTGCCATGAAAACACCGTGTGAGCATCTTACACACTCAGGGTTTTTTCTAATGAGTTTGTTATCTTTAACTTCGTAAAGGTCACATTTTTTCATTATTTATTCCTCCTCTGCTTCTTCGCCTTCTTGAGGTTCCTGATTTTTAGCTAAAACATGTTTAGTTTCAATTTTGTTTAAATCTTCTTCAGTGCCGTATATCTTTGCATATCCGTCAGCCTTACCTTCTCCAAACTTAGGTAAAACTTTATCAACCACTAAAAGGTTTTTATCTGCATCGAGTAGTGCGACAAGTTTATTTTTAATATCTAAAGTTTTTGGAGTAGCTTCTCCAGCGTATGTGCAGTCAAAGTGTATTTCAGTTCTGTTTAAAAGTGGATTTTCAATTTTTTCTTTAATTTCGATTTCCATTATTTAACCTCCAAAAATATATAATTTTTTTGGGGTTTCAGAAAATACCGTCAAATCTCTCAAAACCATAGGTTTTCGGCAGCACAAATCTTCAATTTGCCGTAGCAAAAACGAAGTTCTTTATATTGCCAAACTTACAGTTTTGACGTATTTTCTTCAACCTCCTTTTTTTCAAAGTGATCCAGCATTTTTTTTGCCATATCCCTTATTTTATCAGCTTCAACAACCACAAGACCTTCTCCAGGTTGCCCATATAAAATTACAGCATTTTCAGGGGCCATTAAAACACAGGGAATCACAGCTAAATCTTCCTCACCATTTACAACTATTAGAACATTAGATTCTTCAGCGGCGGCAAGATGATTAGCTTTTTTGATGGTTTCCCAGAGTTCATCTGTTATTGTCCCTGGAGGGTTATCAACCTTTAAAGTGATTGCATTATACTCAATTTGGTGTTTAGAGATTTCTCTCTCAATTTTATTATCTATAATACCAATTTTGGGTATTATATCTGCATTTAAAATATTATTTGTGGTAGCATCTCCAATTGAGATTATGAAATGATTTTCAAGAAAATCTCGATCTACCTCGCACAAATCAGGGTAAAGTTTACCAAATGGTTTTTTAAAAATTCCCCTACTTTCTTCTTTAAGTACTAACACATTTTAACCTGAATCTTTTATAAAACTATCTGACTCTTAAGGCATATTCACCAGGAAGATTTATGCTGAGTTCCTTTGCAATACCTGAATTTTCTGGATCAAGTACTATCAGAAAACCGCTCCAGTTTTTTGAAGATGGTATATTGCATATAGCACATCTTTCCTCTTCCATCAGCCTATGACATCTTGTACAAGCTTTTGTAACCATTATTTCTTCTTCCTTTTCTCTTTTTCAATCCATTCAGGTCTTCCAAGGCCAGGTTGTCTCATTGTAAGACCGATCTTGGTTTCTTTGGAGGATTTTCCTTTAAGACTTAAAGCTACAATCCTTGCACGGACTTTATCTCCTTCTTCAAGAGTCTTTTTGGATTCTTTTCCAAGTAATGCTCCTCTCTTTGAATCGTAATTTATATAGTCATCAGTAACCTGTGATACGTGTACCAGACCATCCATTGGTCCCATTCTGACAAAGGCTCCGAATTCAGTTATTTCAATAACTTCTCCTTCTACAATTTCCTGTAGCTCTGGCTTGAAAAATAGTGCTGTAAAAGTGACATTATAATATGCTGCACCGTCGCCCATTATAACTCGGCCGATACCTATTTCTTCAATCTCTTTTACTGTAACCATTAAACCAAGCTTTTTGTCAATCATCCCAACATAATTTTCATTTAGAAGTTCAAATGCTATTTCTTCCAGTGGTTCATCAAATAATGTTGGTGGAACTCTTACAGTATCCTCAATTTTTGATATTAAATACAATTAAACTCCCCTTGTACGGTTATTTATTTAATCCATATTTTTATATAATTCTATAGAATGTTTTACAGCTTCAAATGCTTCTTCAGCATGTTCCCATCCTAATACTTCTGTAACTTTTCCTTCAAGAGTTTTATACTCCTTGAAAAAATGTGCAATTTCATCTAAAAGATGACTAGGAATATCATCGATATCATTAATATCTTTATACCTTGGATCATTAACAGGTACTCCTAATATTTTATCATCTTTATCATCACCATCGATCATCCTCATGACTCCAATGGGTCGTGTTTCAATTACACATCCTGGAAAAGTTGGCTGATCCATAAGTACCATAACATCCATTGGATCACCATCATCGTAAAGTGTTTTTGGAATTATTCCGTACTCTGCAGGGTAATGAAATGGAGAGTATAAAACTCTATCCAGTGCAAAGGCTTCCATATCTTTATCATATTCGTATTTATTTCTTGATCCCTTTGGTATTTCAATTACAGCATATATTACTTCTGGAACTGATGGTCCTGGTTCTAAATCCTTCCAAAGATTCATATATTAATCCTCCAAACATTTTCCAAAAAAATTATTATTATAAATGAGTTTAAACATTTTAATATAAAAATATTTAATTTATAAACCTAAATATCCTTCAACTGCCAGATATTTCTTCTGACGTAGATATACAACAGTCAATTCTTTATTTCGTGCCCTTTTCTGAAGTCCACGATCATTTGTACACAACACTTTGGATATTCGAAGTAACGCGTCGTCAACTCGTTCTTTATATTTTAAATCAACATCAATTACATTGATATTAGATGACTCTATTAGTTTAAGGGCAACTGATGCTGCAATTCTGTCTTTTCCCTTTGATCTCTTCTTTATAGTTTCAAGTTCGCGGGTAACAAATGACGGAACCATAAATGTGTAATTTGGTAGAATTCGCTCAAGTTCTGCTAAAATATCAACATGAAATTGAGCGGGTATCATAAAAAATTTGCGTCGAGTACTGCCTCACGTTTATTTGATGATACCATATCCAATTAACCTCCATCTTGCACCAACACGTCGGCTTAAAGCGACTCTCTGGCCAGATTCTGCACAAACAGGTAATTTAAGTTTTACATCCACTTCGTTTTTTCTGGCACTTGTTACGACACCAATTGTTGTTGTTGTTCCAATGTTAATCATGAGTGGTTCTGAAGATTTTATAGGTTCCACTACTCTTTCTTCTTTTGTACCTACTACCCTTTCAAGAAGATGAGTTGCCATTGCGAAATCATGCAGTATTGGTGGAAGTGTCTCTGGTTCTCCTGCAACTGATCCAGATAAAGAATCTGCTTTAGTTAATGCTGGATCTAGTTTAGTACCAACAGCTATAAGGCCCCCGGGCCCTACTTCGTCTACAGCTTTACCTGCTGCAACTAAACCTGTGATTTCAGAGTGTAAGCTCATCCATGAGGTTTTTCCTTTCTTTTTAACCTGAATCCCTGGCTTAATTTCCAGTTTATCCCCTACTTTAAGTTTTCCTTGAGCTAAGGAACCGCCTATAACTCCACCATCTATTTTTGCAGGAATACAACCAGGTTTGTTGATATCAAAAGATCTTGCAACATACATTTTGGCGGGTTTATCGAGTAATCTTTCAGGAGTTTGAATTCTTTCCTGAATAGTTTCAATTAAAATATCTACATTGGCGCCCTGTTGAGCTGATATAGGTATTATAGGTGCATCTTCTGCACAGGTACCCTTTACAAATTCCTTTATTTCATCATAACTTTCTATAGCTCTTTCTTTAGAGACTATATCAATTTTATTTTGGACTACTATGACGTCTTTGACCCCTATAACATCTAAAGCCATAAGGTGTTCTTTTGTTTGCGGTTGAGGACATGGTTCGTTGGCAGCTATTACTAACACTGCTCCATCCATTATCGCTGCACCAGATAACATTGTTGCCATGAGTGTTTCGTGTCCAGGAGAATCTACAAATGACACTTTCCTCAATACTTCAGTTTCTTTACCACAATGTTCACATACAAGGGCTGTGGTATAACATTGAGGTTCTGGACAGTCGGTACACTGTCTAAAGGTTATGTCAGCATAACCTAATCTTATTGAAATTCCTCTTTTTGTTTCTTCACTGTGAGTATCGGTCCATATACCTGATAAGGCCTTTGTAAGTGTAGTTTTACCGTGGTCAACGTGTCCTACGAGCCCTATATTTACTTCAGATTGTACTTTCACAATTACACCTAAATCCTATCTTTCAAGATTAATCTTATTCAGCTTCTTCAGCGCCTAAAAGTTCATCTATACTTTTACTGCCTTTTTCTGTGACAATTGTATTAATTTGAACTATATTATCAGATATTGTGTTTCCACGGAGCGTTTTTCTTCTTCTCTGTCCAGCTCTTTTTGGTTCAAATCCAAGGCCGCCTGATAAGAGACTTCTTATTTTTCTCTGTCCGTCAACATCTTTTCTCATAGGGAAGCCATTTTTATCGCTTCCACCGGTTATTTTAAGTTTGTAACCATCTAAACCGACTAAAGAAGCATCTATTTCTTCGCCAATTTTTAAGCCGTTTAATTTTTTTGATTGTGCTGCATCAACTTCTACTTGATGACTCTTTGCGCCTTCTGAAATGACTAATTTAAATGCCAAATTAATCTCCTCCAATTTTTAATTCTATTAGTCCACTACGAATATTTAAAGTATTACATTCCCCAATGAGGATTGTCCTTCCTTTTTATATCCAGTATTTCATTTAATATTTCAAATTCATCCTCAGTAAGTTTGTTTTTAAGCTCAGACACAAGGATCTTATAGTGATTTTCAGGTATATCCACATAAAGGACATCCCCTTCATCAAAGTCCTTACCAAAAATTGCATCTTTTATGCTCATAGCAACTTTTTGCCCTTTGGATGCTGATTTTAAATTTTTTCCTTTATCCTGCATGCCTTCTACTTTTCCAACTCGTGCCCCATCTCCTCTAATTAAGCCATGATCCTGCTTAACTGTACCCGATAAGACTTCAATACCCGCTATTGCAGGTTTACTATTCCTGAATATTAATTTAGGAATTATTCTAATTTTAGCTGGTTTTATTATAGCATCAAGCCATGCTTTTTTCTTTCTTTCTTCTGCAGCTTTTATCCATTCATCATAATCTTCTATCAATTGATAAATGATATTTGAGGAAAATAGCTTAATTTCAGAAGCTTTTATTTCTTCAGCTGCAGAAGGTAAAACTTTAACATTGAAAGCAATGATAACTCCATAAAGAGGATCTTCATTTTTAACAATTGAAGCATCTACTACGTCTCTTCTAGAAATATCTCCAATATCTGCAGCTCTTATTGGAATTTTCATGTCTTTAAGCAGATTCACAAGTGCTTCAAGTGAACCAAGTGTATCTGCCTTTACAACAATTCCAAGATCATCAGTATCTATCTTTATGTCTTCAATTTCTTTTAAAATTTCTTCTTTAACATGCTCAAAATCGCCCCTTGCAACACGCAGAGGTGATCCTGCCACTGCATTTTCAATGTTCGGAGCCACAATTTTAATACCCGCAGCTGCAACAACTTCCTCGATCTTTTTAAACCGCTTTTTAGCTTCTCTTATCTCTTCAAGAGGATTTGGTTTTAAAAGAGATCTTATACGAGTAGTTATAACATCATTTAATGTCATGATGGCAATGGTATCATCTTTTTTCAGTATACCGTCGTAGATTACAGCATCTATGGTTACTCCGAGGCCAACTTCCTCTTTCACCTCAAGAATAGTTCCTTTTGCAGGAGCATCTTCTTCTATTTTGAGCTGTTCTTTTAGATACTGTTGAGCAAGTCCCATGAGCATAGCTAAAAGTTCAGGTACTCCTTCACCTGTTTTTGCACTTATAGGAACAATACTTATTTGTTTTGCAAAGTTGCTGATCCTATCAAATCTTTCAGATTCAAAGCCTTCTTCATGTAAAATTCCAACTAGTTCATAGACACGGGTATCTAATTTTTCCTGTACACTTTGAGGTTGTTTAGGAAAAGTTTCTAAAAAAGGAGCCCTCTCATGTGTTTGCCATCCATATATTTTATCCATTTTATTTGCTGCAACAATAAATGGGGTTTTATACATCTTAAGAATATTTAAAGCTTCATAAGTTTGTGGTTTAAATCCTTCATTTAAATCCACAATCAGTATGGCCACATCAGCAAGCGCCCCTCCTCTTTTACGAAGAGTTGTAAATGCCTCGTGTCCAGGAGTATCCACAAAGAAAAGCCCTGGAAGAGTCTCTTTGATGCCCAATTTTTTGAGAAATTCACCACCAATGTTTTCAACAACTTCTATTGGTACCTCTGTTGCTCCTATATGCTGAGTTATTCCCCCAGCTTCCTTTTGAGCAATTATACTACCTCTTATAAAATCTAAGAGTGTGGTTTTTCCGTGATCCACGTGTCCAAGCACTGAAACTATTGGTGATCTAATTTTCAATTTTGACCTTCCTAAAATTAAAGATAATAAAAATTTATTCGTATATCAAACTTTCATCAGGTAGAGCATATTCATTGATTTCAGAATCATTGAAAAATAATGCAATTTCCCTTTTTGCAGATGCTGGGGAGTCTGAAGCATGAATTATGTTTCTACCAGTATCAAGGGCATAATCCCCTCTTATAGTTCCAAGATCTGCTTCTTTTGGATTTGTAGCTCCAACCATTTTCCTGATAAGGCTTATACAATCATCGCCTTCAATTACCATTGCAAGAACTGGTGCTGATGTAATATAACTTACAAGATCATTAAAGAATGGTTTTTCTTTGTGTTCTCCATAGTGTTCTTTTGCAAGTTCTTCAGAAATATTCATCATTTTTACAGCTACAAGTTTAAGACCGCGTTCTTCGAACCTGGTTAAAACTGTTCCCATGAGCCTTCTAAGTACCGCATCAGGTTTAAGCATTACAAAACTTCTTTCCATCATTGTTTAACCCACTTAACCTTTCTTGGGACTCTTCCTAATTTAATCCTATTTTTTTCACATTTGCTGCTGCAGAAAAAAAACACAGTTCCGTCTTTTCTGACGTACATTTTTCCAGTACCTTGCTGTATTTCCTCTCCACAGAATGAACATGTTGCCATATCAAACACCTTCCAAATTATGGAGTACGGATCTCTTTAGCTTCTCTTATTGTATCGAGTAACATTAAGATGTCGCCTTCCCTTATAGGCCCCATAATATTTCTTGTTAATATTCTTCCTTTGTCTCTTCCTTCAAGTATCCTACATTTTACCTGCATGACCTCTCCAGTCATACCAGTTCTTTTAAGAACCTCAATTACTTCAGCAGGAGTTGCTTCTGCCATATAATCACCCTGAAATTATTAAAGTGAGAAAGGCTGTTGCCTTTTAAAAAGCTGTTACCTTTCTTAAAAAATCTATGATTTTTTGTGTTCAGAAAATGCTACGCATTTTCTTCAACCTCAAAAACTTTGTTTTTGGGTTCGGAAAACTACGTTTTCCTCAACTTAAAAAAAGTTAAATTATTTTTTGAGTTCTTCGACTTTTTCAACAACTTCGTTGACTAAATCTTCAGCTTCACCTGCATCGGTTATGACTGCAGATGCAGTACCAACATTTAAACCTGCTGCTTCTCCTAATTCATCCTTAGTTGGGATGTATACGTAAGGAGTTTCTTTTTCTTCAGCAAGGACAGGTAAGTGTGCTGCTATTTCTGGAGGATCGATATCCTCTGCTATAATTACTAATAACGCACTGCCTCTTTCTATGGCCTTGGTTACTTCGTTTGTTCCTTTTCCGACTTTACCGGTGTCTCTTGCAATTTCTAAAGCTTCAGCAGCTTTATCAGCTATTTCTTGTGGTACATCAAATTTCACATATATTGCTTTTGCCATGTAATTTACCTCCTTTTTCATCTGGTTTTTATACCATCCATCGGCATGATCTTAATTTCAACTTTTGTATATATAAAAGTTTTTGCCAAATAGGATTTCAAAGCTTTGATATTATGCTTAAAATAGTAAAATTTTAAAGCACTCAAAAACCTGTGGTTTTTGATACCTCAAAATCTTTGATTTTTTATGTTTAAAATCGTAAGACTTTAAAGCTTGCAAAATTTCTAATTTTGCATGTTTACGAAATGAAGTTTCGTAACCGCAAAACGAAGCAGGCAAAAAACCTACGGTTTTTTGTTGCGCCAAAATTATAAATTTTGACAGTTTTGCATGCCCCCGAAAAAATTTAAAAATTTTTTCGACAGCTTATAAAATGTAGTTTCAATCTAAAATAGTTTTAATTAAAAAACATTAGAAGAACTAGTATATAATAGATATAAGATCATCACTTATATACTTTGTTGTACTCCTATATAACAAAATAACCAGATAGAATATTAGTTTTAGAAGAAAATAAACCATTAAATCAAGTTAAATTCAATAACCAATATTATCAAAAAATATCTTCAAGTTTAAATTAGAATACTAGTTTTTCAAAACCAAAATCATATCCCATTATACAAACGCTCTCCAAGAGAAGATGGTAATTTTTCATCCCCAATAGCCGCAGCAACTTTATCTATATCATATTTAATTCTATAAATCTTAACTTCTTTAGCAGGTACATCTAAAAAAGCAAATGATGCTCTACTATCACCATCTCGCGGTTGGCCAACACTTCCAGGATTAAAAACAAGTTTATTTCCAAATTTTTTTATAAAAGGCACATGAGTATGACCCATTATCAAAATATCTACATTTTCAGATTCAAGAAAAGATTTTAACGTAGAATCAGGAGTAGATGGAAAAATATATTCACTTATTGGATCTCTGGGACTGCCATGAACCATTATAATATTTAGATTATCTATTTTAATCTGGATTTTACGTTTTAAATTACGTAAGAATTCAATATTTTTATCTTTTATAACTTTCCTTGTCCAATCCATTGCCTCTTTTGCATAAGGATTAAATCCACTTACATCTCCAGTTACACATGCAAGATCATGGTTTCCAGTTACAGAAATAGCTTTTAGTTGCCTAAGTTTTTCAATACATTCATTAGGTTGGGCGTAATATCCAACAATATCTCCACAGCACATGATCCTGTCAGAATCTATCTTTTCAAGTACCGTTTCGAGAGCATCTAAATTGCTATGT
Organism: Methanobacterium sp.; assembly: GCF_038562635.1. Classification (NCBI taxonomy): domain Archaea; kingdom Methanobacteriati; phylum Methanobacteriota; class Methanobacteria; order Methanobacteriales; family Methanobacteriaceae; genus Methanobacterium; species Methanobacterium sp. Next base: position 957,466 of record NZ_JBCFBO010000001.1, read on the forward strand.
ATGTCAGAAATAACAGGTAAAATCATAGAGAAATTAATAAAAAATAACGGCTAATATAATATAAAAAACAAATAAAGAAAATGGTTAAAAGGATTATAACCTTTTAACAGCTAATTCGACATCTGATGCTTTGACGGTTTTCCTTCCAGCGTGTTTTGCGAGTTTAACAGCTTCTGAAGCTATTACTTCTCCTTTTTCTTCTAAAGCTTTAGCTAAAGCTTCCCTTGCGTCGTCACTAACTCTTTCCGCACCAGCGTTTTTTATTATTCTTCCAATTGGAGCAATTGGTAATTCAGCCATAAACAATCACCTCATTTTTATTTGTTATTATAAAGTGTTCGAATACTCCTATATATATTTATCGTTTTTTTCTATGATTATTTGAAAATCCATATGGTTTTTGGCCAGTTGAAGTCGATCCATATGATAACTGGTCACCACAATTTAAACCATATGATTTTTTGACCTACTTAACCAAATTATATGATACTTGCTCATGGAAACATAAACACTATGATTTTGAGTGTACCAAAAAAGAATCCGCGAAAAAGATAAGTTAAATTTAGTTAAAAAAAAAGCTGTGGGGAAATTAATTATCCCTGGCTTAAAATACGAGAAAGCTCATTAATATCCGCGTCAATTTCAACAGGTTTTACACATGCATCTATAGCAGTATTAGGGTCTTTTAATAGATGTCCAGTTACAATACACACTACCTGCTCATTTTTATCCACTTCGCCATTTTCTACAAGCTTTTTAAGGCCTGCAATGGACGCTGCAGATGCCGGCTCTACCCCAATTCCCTCGGTTCTTGCAAGTAATTTCTGAGCGCTTAAAATCTCTTCATCAGTTACAGTTTCTGCAAAACCATTAGATTCATTTATTGCTCGAATAGCTTTTAAAGCACTTACAGGTGCACCTATACGTATTGCAGTTGCAATAGTTTCAGGATTTTCAAAAGGAACAATATCTTTTTTATTTTCACGTATTGCCCTGACGATTGGCGCTGCACCTTCAGCCTGAATTCCAGTCATCATTGGCAGGTCTTCCATAAATCCTGCCCTGTGGAATTCATTAATCCCTTTCCATATGGCGGAGATGTTACCCGCATTTCCAACCGGCAAAATAATCCTATCTGGCGATTTCCATCCAAGATCATCCACAATTTCAAATCCAATTGATTTTTGCCCTTCTAATCTAAATGGATTTACTGAATTTAAAAGATACAATTTACCTTCAAGTGCGAGTGCGGTTACAGTTTCCAGGGCTTCATCAAAGTTACCTCTAATCGATAGAACTTCAGCACCGTGGAACATGGCCTGAGCAAGTTTTCCAAGAGCCACTTTTCCAGAAGGTAAGAGCACTACACATCTTAATCCAGCTCTTGCTGCATAAGCTGCAAGAGATGCAGATGTATTCCCAGTAGATGCACATCCAACAGTGCTTACTCCAAGTTCCATGGCTTTTGTTATTCCAACACTCATTCCCCTATCTTTAAAACTTCCAGTTGGATTTGAGCCTTCTACTTTAACGTAAAGTTCTACGCCAAGTTCTTCACCAAGCTTATCACATTTACAAAATGGAGTTCCCCCTTCTTCAAGGGTTACAATTCTAGCTGGATCTACAGGCATGAATTCCTTATATTTCCACATAGTAGATTTTCTACAATTAAAAACATCTTTCGAAACGTCAGGTTCACATGTGACTTCCAATATTGAGCCGCATTCTTTACAGGTGTATATTATTTCACCTAAATCGTATTCTGCTCCGCAAGTTATACATTTTATCATAAATAGCCTCCAATGGGTTTGACCATTTTAGTCTGATTAAAGTAATAAAAACAACATATTACACAATCTATAATTGAGTATAAAATTTCTAATTCTTAAATATTCCCATGGTATAAATAAACAATGAAAAAATGCATAATTAATTAGTACTTTTTTTAATTTCACTGTTTTCTAAACTTAATTAAAATTTTCTCCATTAATCTAATCTCTTTTATGTATTCACTTCCATTTTGTGAGTATCTCGTCCCTGCTGAAAGTGGCCTTACTTATGTAAAATAAAGCTGCATCAATAATGAAGAGGGTTACTGATATTAAAAATAGTGTGGTAATGCTAAGTGATATGGTATTTGCTACAATTAAGAAGTACACACCCATAAATGGTATAAACAAAAGAAATGCAAGTTGATTTGCAGTTCTCACATCATTAACCCTTGAAGATATAATAACATTTAGTTGAATGCTTAAAATAGATGAAAGAGGAACTGCCAAGAGCAGAATAAACACCATACTCCAATTAGGGAAGAAAAGATAACCAATAATATTATACGTGAATGCATCTATAAGCACCATGAAAATAATAGAACTGACATATATCACACAAATACATGGAAGGAATGAAGCTATGGTCTTTCCAAACAAAAGTTCAGCGTCAGTTGTGGGCGTTGCCAGAAGCGGTTCTAAACTTTTCTCAATTTTTTCGCCTAAAATACTGTACGATGCAAGGGTACTTGGAATGATATAAGCTAGTATAACATAGAAATATGAAAATGCATTCATCAATATTATAATTTCATCTGTCGGAGCATCAGGCCTAATCATAAACTGGATAACCAGAGGTAAGCCAATTGACATTAAGAGAGGAACAACTATCAAAGAGTATATAATACGTTTCTTTCTACGGAATATGCTGAAGTCCTTGGTTGCTATGACCCATGATTTCCAGAGCTGCATTTAATCTCCCCTCACAAATTTCAGGTAAGCATCTTCCAGAGTTGGACTTAGCTTGGTAACATATTGAACCTGACCGCCAGCGCCCACCACTGCATCTACAACGATCGGATTCTCTTTTTCAGGATTAACTAGATCAATAATTAGCTTATTATTATCTGTTATGATATTTTTTAGCGGTAATTTATCTAATGCTCTTAGAATTTTATCAGTTATCTGTTCTAATTGAATTACTGTTTTATTTCCCCAAACTGATTCTTCTAATTTTTCAGGAGTATCTATTACCATCAGTTTAGTGTTGAATATTCCAATTTTGTCACATGTTCGCTGCGCTTCATCAAGATTATGGGTATTTATGAAGATAGTTTTCTTCTCCTTTTTCAGCTCAAGTATGAAATCCCTGACCGTCTTTGATGACTCAGGGTCTAAATTTGCCGTTGGCTCGTCCAGGAATAATATCTCAGGATCATGGATAAGGGCACGTGCTATAGCCAGTTTTTGTTTCATTCCTTTAGAAAATGTCCCAACTGCCGCTTCTCTTTTATCCCAAAGTCCTAACATCTTAAGAAAATGTTTAATGTTTTCTTTTCTTTGATTCTCTGTGCATTCGTATAATTTCCCATAAAAATCAAGGTTCTTATAAGCAGTTAAGTCATCATACAAACTCACATTTTCAGGAAGCAGACCAATAATCTTCCTGATCTTCAAGGAATCCGCATCATCATTTATATCATAACCTGCTATCCTGGCATCCCCACTGGTTTTTGATATAAGGCAGCTGAGCATCCTCATTGTAGTAGTTTTTCCCGCACCATTTGGCCCTAGGAAACCAAAAATCTCTCCTTGATCAACATGCAAGGTAAGATTATCTACCGCAGTAAACGTGCCAAACTTCTTTGTAAGATTTTCCGCATCGATCAAAGTGCATCATCTCAATTTTATTTTTAAATGGATTTTTAACCATCAAAAATAAGAATATATGAATTTTTATGCAACTTATATTATGTAACCAATTTGAAGTCTTCTTTTGATATATTTTTCTATTTTAGTCTTATATTCAGATAGTCCTTTAGAAAAGATCATTGAGTAACAGTTCAGCAGATCCTAAACTCCATAAAAAAGTTAAGATATAAAATTAGTCCAATATGCATTAAATTATGCCTTTAACATAAGATGCCCATGCAATGGTAAAATTAGCCTCAATGATTGCTGCAATAAAGATTAGTACTGCTGCAATTATAAATAGGACCAGAGATTCTTTAAATTCATCATAATTTATGTTTAATATCTGCCCTATTTGGTCTCCTACTGGCATGTACTTTTTCATATGGGTCAGATCACTTATAATATGAATAACACAGCTTGCAAGCCTGAAACCAGCTGCACCTGCTATGATAATACCTGCAATCTCAAACACGCCGTGAGGGAGAGTATAAAGTATGAAGTCACCAATAACAAACTTTGAAGCGACATATCCAATAAAAAGTCCATTAAATACTAAATAAACCAGTGAAACTACACCAAATATAATTCCCCCAGCATAGATAAAAAATGCAATTTTAATATTATTTGCAAATATAGAAAGCGTGGTAAGTTTTATCTGACCGTTATTTACGCCTTCTTTAAGAGATTTCAAAGTACCTGACAAGAGATGATCCATTACTCCTGATAAAAAATAGCCTGCAAACATAGACGCGAAAAATATGAATGCTGATGCTATCAAGAACATTTCGTTTCGTTTATATAAACCAGTAAAAAATCCATGATGTCTCTCTTCTTTTGAAAATCTTTTTTCTAACATTTGGGTTCCCTATCCAGTATTTTTTGAGCTTTTTCCTTCGCTTCTTCCCTTTTACACGAGAATTCTTCAAAGAAATTTTTCATCATGCTTGCTGCATTCTTCTTACACTCACCACACATAATGCTGCCGTTTTTACATGATTCACGTAGCTCTTCAAGTTTTTTCTCGGATGGCTCCAGGTGATATACTAACAATTCAAAAATAGTACAGTCCTCTGGAACTCCACCTAACTTACGCTGTTCCTCTAAACTTTCTCTACCACCAGATTTAGCTGATTTAACCTTTTTTTCTACTTCTTTAGGTGAATCGCTTAAAAATATGGCTGATTTAGGTTTACTGCTTGACATCTTATCTCCAGTAAGTCCTGTCATAAACCTGTGATAAGTCGAGGAAGGGGATATAAAGTTAAATTTACCTTTAAATCGTTCTGCAATGTCTCTTGTAAGTCTTATATGAGGATCCTGATCTGGCCCTACAGGTACTACAGTTGGCTTTGGACCGCCACATTCTTCAGTTTGAGGGAGAAGAATGTCTGCAACCTGAATCAGTGGCGCATACATATGAGCAATATTGGTGCTCCCTGAAAAGCCATAAATAGCCCTCATTTCATTAAAATTAACCTTTTTTGACAAAATATATGCAAGATCTCCAAGATTACGATTTTCTGACTGGAGATATACGTTTACATTTTCTTTTTCAAGATCCAAACCTAGAGCTATATAATTTGTGATATACTCATAAATTGCAAGTTCTCGTGAGGCTTCAAAATCAATTCCCCTCGCAGAATAAGCCTCCATATCTGCTATAGGGATGTAAATATCTGCCCCTTTTTCTTGATACCATATAAGTTGATCCACGATCATCTTATGGCCTATATGCATTTTTCCACTAGGCATCATCCCACTTACAACAGCAAAATCCTTTCCTTCCCTCATTGCTTTAAGTATCCTTCCATAATCTCTCTGTCCAAAAATTATGTTCCTCTGCATTAATGAATGAGGATTATTTATCTCTTCTTTTAAATTCCCAAAGGGTTTAATTCCAAACTGTTTTGTAAGTTTTTCATAATCGATGACTGCTGAACTCCATGGATCTATCAATTGATCACCTAATTAAATTGAATATTAGTATTTAATAATTTATTTTCATTTTATACATGAATAATAAAATTTGCATAGTCATATAATATTATAACTCCTTTTATAAAAACATCACTGGAAATAGTTATGGCTTCTATTCTACAATTTCAAGCACTCTAATTAAATTAAATATCATCCAGCTATACTTTTATAATAATGAATATGGTTATAATTCACTTTATAAAAATCACTGGGAAATTGGTTTATGTTTGTCCATTCTACAATTCAACGTATCTCTAAACATGTAATTTTATAACTATACACTTATCACAAATAAATAAAAGTTGTGGTTATCATTTTAAAAAAATATCACAAGAAAACTTATGGTCTTGTCCATTCCACATTATAATAAGTAATATCGTTTTCTTCGTCAACCACAGCAAATAAAAGCTTTTTATTAACTCCATGAGCTACTCTTACATAACTTGAAAAATCAGATATCCGTATTTCATAATCTTCTGATGCTACTTTTACAAGAAAATCTGAGTGACCATCTCCAGGAGATTTCCCTCGCTCATAAAGCCTAAACTCAGAGCCGTATTTAAAACCTGTCTTTACAACGTAGCCCCTGTTTCGAAGATCCCTGAAAACTATATATTTTGAGAATAGATCTTCTTTACGGATTATTTGAAACATTTCATCAAGTGGTACTTCTTTACCGTCCCTTAAAATGATTATTCTTTCATTTTCAGCCAGGTAAAGTGCCTCAATTAGTGAAAGCTGCAATCCTTCTTCACTCATGTTTCCATAATGACTTTTCTCGTGAAGTTTTGTCCCTTTTTTGTCTTTAATTATGACTACATCTTCGGATAGCTCTGCATCCATTTTTTTCACCTGATAAGTCCATTAAGAAGATTATTCAATTGTAGCATGTCTTCTCTTTAGATCAATTTCTTTTTTACCGAGACGAGCCATAAACTCAGCTATAAGCCCATCAAGAAATAGATGAGTACTGTCTTCAAAAAGAGTTCCCATAGGAGTTAAATCATCATACTGCCCCTTTAAAACATTTGAGGTATAATGTTTCCATGGTTCCTTAGTTTTACTGTCTATGTTTATTATAATATCCAGACTTTCAGTTAAGGTAGATTCCATATTTCCAGTTATCCCAATAACTTTAGCATTGGCTTCTTTTGCTGCTTTCCCCGCAAGTGTAACTGTTTTAGTTTCTCCAGAACCAGATATGGCTATTAAAGAATCCACATCCCTAATTGCAGGAGTTGTAACATCCCCAACCACATAAACTGTAAATCCAAGGTGCATCAACCTCATTGCAAACATTTTTCCCACTAATTCGGACCTTCCAGTACCTACAATAAATACACTGTCTGAATTTACAATTGTATCTATCATCTTAGAAACTTGTTCTTCATCGATTCTTTCTATAACTTTGAGTGCGTGTGTTGTTATTTCTTTAGCTGTTTTTTTTACGTATTCCATCTTTATTCCCTGTTTAATTTTAGTTATTACTATTAAATCCAAGTATTTTACCTGCCAACCTGCAAGCATCTATTTGTTGGTTGATCAGGAATACCTGAATTAAAGTCCAGTTATTTAAAACCTGCCAACTGCAAAAATCTATAATTTTTCAAGCCGTCAAAAAATCGAAGATTGTGACGCATTAAAATCAAAGATTTTGCGCCAAAATCGGAGATTTCAAGCGGTTGATCAAAAACACCGGACTAAAGCCCAGTTATCCGTAACCCGGCTAATTTAATTTTATTTCTAATATTAAGATTTATAAGCAATGGAGTTATCTTTTCAACAATTCTTGCATTTTCAAGAGGACCGCAGTCTAAAGATCTTACATTTGGAATCTTTTCTGCAAGTGCCATTACTTCTTTCCTAGCTTTTTCATCATCACTAGATATAAGGCAGTCACAGTCCACATCATCTTTAATGTTTAATAAACTTGCAGCACTTATATTGTTAAAAGCAGAAACTACCTTTGCATCTGTGTCTTCAAGTAATTCAGCAGTTCTCTCAGCTGCAGAACCCTGCCATACATCAACATATCGTGTTGGCCTGCCTCCTAAACAGCCGTCCAGTGGAACTGTTGCATCAATGACTATTTTATCTCCGATATATTCCTTTATGCTTCTAAGGGTTACTATTTGAGCTTGTAAAGGCACAGTTAACAATATAATGTCACCTTCTTTTGCTGCATCCACATTAGTTGAACCGCGGATATTTGAAACTTCTCCGTCTTCCAACATTTCTTTTACTATATCTACAGCATTTTCTGCCTTTTTTGCATCTCTTGACCCGATTATAATGTCTTCGCCTGCTTTTACAAACCTTAACGCTAAACCAAGCCCTTGATCTCCTGTTCCACCTATTATTGCAATTTTCATAAAAAAATCTCCCATTTACCTAAATTTACACCTAAAAAAGGGATATTTGTTTTTATGTTTATATTTTATAAAACCTTTTTCTAAATAATCGATTTTTAGATACAATTACTTAAAAAATATAATACTTCGATTTAACTTATTTAAATGCAGAAATCAATGTCAACTGGAGATATAAAACTATTCTATTATAGCTGAAATTAAATCAAATAATATCAAGAAGTAACTTAAATTTATTTTAAGATCAAAGATTAATATCAATAAATCTAGATAAATAACTATCTAAGCTATTTCATAAATGTGAATGATTCACTGCATTTATTTTTTTATAAAATCCCCTAATAACTTATTTATTTCAATTTCTTCTTCCAGTGATTCTTCTTTATATTCATTGATACGTACCCATATGGAGTTCTTTTGAACAGCAAAATAATGTCCTTTGTCCAGCAATATTTTAGCAAATTCATTAGTGTTTTCCTGGTTTTTAAAATGTATGTACCCTGTATAGATAATTGTTAACAGTTCATTCTCTACTTTCATAACATTTTATTATATTTGTAATATTTAGTTATAGTATTTTAAGAAAAACTTATCATTACTTTTCAAATGCTCTACCACAACCCCTGATACTATCCTTAACCTTATAATAGATTGCATTAAAGGAGGTCCACAACATGCGATTTAGCGTTATTAAATATGAAGAGGAAAAAACAGCTTACTACAACCCCAAAGCCTTTTATAGGGATGAAAACATGATTATATTCCCTTTTGAAGAATTTGACAACTTCTATAATGAAATGGTACAGAATTTAAATGTTGTTAAAAATATTTTAAACGAGGCTCTAAGTTCCGACTCACCCCATCCTCCAATAAGAGATTTAGAACGAGTAGAAGACTGGATCAACCTCATATCAGAAGACGTGGACCTCTTACTTAAATTTAAAATGCAAAGTACACTTGGATCCTTCAGGAGCAGGAATTCAGCCAGAACTAAACTTTCATTCAAAAGCCCCCAGATAGAAAGTACCCTTCCAACATGCCCTAAAGAAGAGATTCAGTGTCTAATGGGATTATAGGACGAGATTGAACTTGCAACTTATTTAAAATATCTGCAAGTTCATGATCCAAATCCATTTAACTTTGAATAATTTAAAATTCAAAGAATTTAAAAAGAGACTTTGATTAATCTACTAATTTTTCAATATAATCAAGACTTTCTAAAATTTCATCCTTGTTTGTAACTTCTACAACAAGTACACCCTCAAAGTTCTTCTTATTCAGACCTTCAAAAAGTGATTTAAAATCAATGTCTTTGCTTCCAACTGCATTATGGTTATCAAATGATCCATCATTGTCGCTCAGGTGGAAGTGCCCAATATTATTATATTTTAAAATTTCACCAATAGATATACCTGTATTATATGCATGCCCAACATCGACAGTCATGAGTGCCCCAATCTCCTGAACTAACTCATTAAGTTCTCCAAGGTTTTTGCAAGTCATTCCTTCCATATCGGGCATATTTTCAACACACAGCTTTATTCCACGTTCTTCAGCAAATTTTGAACATTCTTTAAGTGAAGTTAAACTGCTTTCTTTGATTTTTTCTGGAAACTTTCGTGCTAAAAATGCCATATGGCCCGGGTGCACAACAACTACTTCAGAATCTATTTTAGAAGCTAAATCAATCGAATTTTTTACCTCTTCAACTGAAGCCTTTCGTATAGACTCATTTAAAGAAGCAATGTTGATATCAGAAAGAGGAGCATGTATACTTGTTTTTATATTATAAGAATTCACAAGATCATGATCTATCTTGTTATAAGGATATTCCATCATTAATTCACAATATTTGACATTTATACTTGCCAAATAGTCCAGTATCTCTTTAAGGGACATTGGAAACAGTGCAAGTGTTGATACTCCAATTTTCATGATTATCACCAAAAATAAGTTGGAATTAAATAATATTTAATTCCACGCTCTAATATTTATAGAATTCAAAGTTTTATTCGTTTCTAACCCTGGCCTCTATAGGGATATTTCTTTTAAGTGCATCCATTATAATGCCCGCAAGTTCTATATCCTTTTTAATTTTAATGGTACCTTTTTTACCGACTGTTGCAGTAAATAAGTATTCATCTTTCACCAAAATATCAAAAGGAGTGCCTATATTATCTTTACCAAAGTTCAGTACCACATAATTTCCAGAAAGCTGGACATCTACATTAAACATTTCTTCATTTCCACTTGCTCTAAATGGTTCAACACCTATGCTTATTCCTATTCTTCTTTCAACTTCGTCAATTGTCTTTCCTTTTTTACCTATAAGCTTTGGAATATATTTTTCATCCATCCAGACAGTGGCACGTTTGTCCGATTTCATGTCAACTTCAACACGGGCTCCAGGAACTGTTTTCTTAATCTCTTTTATTATTTCACGTTCTGCAATCTTTTGAACTGGAGTTTTCTCATAAGTGGTTACTCCCACTTCCATAACAATGGTTTGCTCACCATAGGTGTATATCTCATGTGTAAGGTCTCCGGTATCAAAATTACGGATTTCTATAACTGGTCTTGAGAGATCTGCCTCCAGCATTCCAGATGGAACTTTTACAGTAAGTGCAACATCATAAACTGCTTCCACATTTCCATTATTTATAAAAATAGTTGTGTCTACAATTGATGGGATTATTCCAAGTTCTACCCTTCCAAGTATCCTTTGAATTGCATCTATAGGTTTTGTAGCATGTACAACACCAATCATGCCCACCCCTGCAAGCCTCATGTCTGCAAATATCCTGAAATCCCTTGTTTTCCTTAATTCATCATATATAGTATAATCAGGACGCACAAGCAGTAGTATATCTGCTGTTTTCTCCATACTTCGTTCTAAAGGTGCGTATTGAGTTATTTCCGCGCTGACCTGTAAATCACGTGGTGATTCCATAGTTTTGACAATGGAGTTGAGGTTTTTACTGTAAAATTCTGCAATTGCCTGGGCAAAAGTAGTTTTACCTGCGCCTGGCGGACCTGCAATTAATATTCCTTTAGCTCTTTCCCTTAACCTCTCAATAAGCTTATCTGGAAGTCTGTAGTCATTTAGAGATACCTTTGCAACTGGTCTTACTACTGTTATCTCAAATCCATCAGAAAACGGGGGCCTTGCAATTGATATCCGGTATTCTCTAAACTGAACAACAGTTGCACCTTCCCTTTCTATCTCAATAAAACTCTTGAAGTCGCTTTTTGTCCTTTCCATAATTTCTTTAGCCATACTCTCAATTTCATGGTATGCTAAAGGCCTTGATCCTAACCTAACAAGTTTTATGTTTCCAGGTGTCCCCTTCTTTGCCATAGGGACCACGTCTTCTTTTAGATGGACTGACATGGTTTCATCATCAAAGAACTTGGCTATTTCAAGTTCGGTGTACCCCACCATTTCCTGTTTCAGGTACATAACATCGAGTCCTTGAGCTTTTGCAACTTCCATCTGGACCCTATCACTAGTAATTAGTGTAGATTCTGTTTTTTGAGCCGTATCTCTTATCATAGCATCTATTTCTCCTCCTTTTGCCATAGATATTTGCTCAAGGGTGGGTCTTTTCCCTATATAAATTAGGTCTATGATACCATCATTGTAGAGTTCTTGAAGATTCTTTAATTCTTCCAAACCATTGAACCCCGTTTCTCTTCCCCTATTAGCCTGGTTTTCCAATTCAGATACAACTGCTTCAGGAATTACTACTTCACATCCCTTAAATTCGTCTTCCTGGACAATTTTAGTAATTCGTCCATCCACAATAACGCTAGTATCTGGAACTATTTTCATTTTATTTTCTCTCCATAAATTTTTAAACTAAGATATGTAATCTTAACTTTTATCATAAACTTCATCTGGATTAAATACTTTATTTCCTACAATTTCCAGTTTATCATCTATTACTTTCCTGAAAAAGCAGGATTCATACCCTTCATGGCAGGCCCCGCCTTTTTGGCTAACTTTAATAAGAACCGCATCTTCATCACAATCAACACGTATCTCTTCAACGTGCTGGAAATTGCCTGAACTTTCTCCTTTAAGCCAGAGCTTCTGGCGTGAAGTACTCCAGTAATGTGCTTTTTTTGTTTCTATTGTCTTTTTAAGGGCTTCTTGATTCATGTAAGCCACCATAAGAACTTCAGAAGTTTTATAATCCTGTGCTATTGCTATGACTAAGTTCTGATCGCCTACTTTGTGTCTAAAATTAAAATTGCATTTTTCAGTATTCATTTAATATATCTCCAGTTCATCGCGTAATTTTATGGCTAAGTTATCAAGACCAACTAACTCTTGATTTCCAGATTCCATATTTTTTAATGTAACTTTTCCGCCTTCAATATCCCTTGCACCAACTAAAACCGCGTATTTTACTCCTAAATGGTCTGCATAAGATAACAATTTTTTGACTTTTTTCCTTGCAAGGTCAACATCCGCTGAAATTCCATTTTTCCTTAAGTCTTGAACGATTTTAAACGACTCTTTCCTCATATTGCCTGACAATGGTGCAACGAATACATCTACATGTCCTTCCACTGGAATCTCTGCATTCTGTTTTTTAAGAGCTTCCATAACCCTATCAAATCCAAATGCAAATCCTGTAGATTCTACTGGCTCACCACCAAATATCTCTATTAAATTATAGGTTCCCCCACCACTTATTTGTTTTTGTGCACCTAGACCATGTACATAAATTTCAAATACCATTCCCGAATAATAATCCAGTCCACGAGCTATTCCAAGATTGACGATGTAATTGGTGAATCCAAATGTCTCAAGGTGATTTAAAAGATCTTCAAGATCATCCAATGCTTTAAAAGCACCCTCACACTTTTTTATAATACTTCGTACTTCACCTATCACTTCATTGTGTCCTTTTATCTCAATTAGCTTCAAAAGGATTTCTTTAAGAGACAAAGAGATATCCATACTATTTAATAAATTTTCGAGTTCTTCAACATCTCCTTTATCAACTAAACCCATTATCTGTCCCTGTTCATCTCCAGGGATTTTTGCATCATTTAACAGGCTTCTAATGATTCCCAAATTTCCAATGTGGAATTCATAATCAGTTAAACCAATTTCATTAAGACAGTGAGCAGCCATTGCTATAACTTCAGCTTCTGCTTCTGGAGATTTGCCCCCGATAAGCTCGCATCCAAACTGCCAGAACTGCCTGAACCTACCTGCCTGCGGGCGTTCATACCTGAAACAGCTGCCAAAATAGTACATTTTAATTGGTTTTGGACTTCTTTGAAGTTCATTAAGATAAAGTCTAGATACCGGTGCGGTTAATTCCGGCCTAAGAGCTAGATCTCTCTCACCTTTATCTTTAAAGTGGTATATCTCTTCTTTAATTGCCTCTCCTGATTTCATGGTAAAAAGAGATAGATCTTCAAATATCGGCGTTTTAATTTCACCGTAACCATAATTTTCGAATACTCGTCTGAATGTATTTTCAACGTATTTTCTCTGTTTCATTTCATCTGAAAGAAAATCACGTGTTCCTCTAGGTCTTGATATTTCCATTATAATCCTCCAAATCAAAATAAATAGATCGCATATTGTTAAATCTAAAAAAATGATATTTTTTGATACTCTTTAAGTATCTATAAAAGTCATTTAAAATAATTTTGCAAAATTTAAAAAGTTACAGAAAAGTTGATCTAATTTTGAACACAATATCTCATTCATAGTACTTCAAATACTCCCTCATCATTTTAGGGAATGATTTTGCGCTTAAAAATCTCAGCCCAAGCCTTTCAGCCCAGACTTTTATACCTTCATCGGCTGCCACAACTCCTGCCCCTAACTCCTTAGCAAGAAGCAGACAATCAAGATCAGGGGCACTGTCAAGAGTACCTTTTCTTAATGCAGCCCTGTATTTTTTTCTAAAGTCTTTTATAGCATTTCCAAGAACTTCAAATTCAATGTCTGATTTTTCCTGCCCTCGTCCTAATCTAACCATAGATTCTACGGCAGTTTCCCATATGGCATTTTCTGATATTTTCATACCTTTGTTCATCCTTTCCCTCATGTCATGAACATACTCATAGAATATTTCAGAAGGTATTTTAGTATCATATCTATTTGGGCTTTTTTTTACAATCCATGTCTCTGTTTTTACCAGTATATCTTCAGGGCATTCGTACCTAGTCATATAATTTATAAATTCTTTATAAGTAATAGGAGGCATGTGACAGCTCATGTTAAGTTTTATCCTTGATTTAGCAATTAAATCTATTAAAATATCCACAGTAGTGGCCAGGTCTCCTTCTCCAATTTCATCTCTAAGCTGTGTATCTGTAAATGCAGTTGTATCCAACACAAACCTCTGTTTTGCAGGCATTATACTCCCTCAATATCTGAAAAAACTATATCTTTCCAAATCATGTTTTATTTAAACCCAATAAATATTTAATTAACTATCCTTGAGTTACTGTATCCAAATCATAGGTTTTAATAGATTATGAGTGATTAATCAGGAACATTTCATACTTTCCAGATTAAATTTCTTTTTTACAATATTATCTAATCTCGATTACATTAATTTTTATTTAATCAATGATATAAAATATTCTAAGAACTAATGTAATGATGATAGAAATGATAACCGGTAAAACAAATGTCGTAGGGGTAATAGGCGATCCCGTGGAGCACAGCTTATCTCCACCAATGCATAATGCTGCTTTTAAACATTTAAAGATGGATTACGTTTATGTGCCGTATCATGTGAAAAAAGGCATGCTCAGTGATGCAATAGCAGGTTCGAAATCACTGAATATAAAAGGGTTGAACGTTACAATTCCGCATAAAACTAATGTAATCAAATATCTCGATGAACTTGATAAGTCTGCAGAGCTCATTGGAGCAGTTAACACCATTAAATTCGATGGAAACCATGCAAAAGGATACAATACAGATGGAATAGGTGCCGTAAAAGCTATTGAAGAAGTGAACAGCGTAAAAAATAAAAAAGTTATCATATTAGGGGCAGGCGGCGCAGCCCGTGCAATCTCATTCCAGATAATTATGGACGGGGCAGAGTCCATTGTAATTGCAAATAGAACAGCTGCAAATGCAGAGCAGCTCCAGAGAGATCTGGTTGAAAAACTGAATGCAAATGTTAAGAGTATAGATCTTGGTGAAAAACTCGAAATTGAACTTTCAAATGCCGATATTTTGATAAACACAACTCCAATTGGAATGTATCCAAATGTAGATCAGGAACCGCTGGTTAAGGCTGAATTGATGCATGAAAATTTAGTTGTTAAAGACTGTGTTTATAACCCATTACAAACAGGACTAATCAAAGAAGCTGAAAAATGTAATGCTAAAGTAGTATCCGGGCTTAAAATGCTTATTTATCAAGGTATGGAAGCATTCAGAATATGGACTGGTGTGACTCCACCTTTAGAAATTTTTGAACGCTCCTTAAAAGGCCAGTTTGAATAACTTATTAACCCATATTTTTATTTAAATGATTTAAAATCAATTTAATGATAATTAACGGAGCAGAGGTAATAATCATGGAAAACATCACTATAACAGACAACCATATCCATGTGGATCCACATAATGGTGAAGGTCCCATTGAGGTTGCAAAAAAATTCCAGAGGGCTGGCGGAAATGTGATGATCATCCCCAACAAACCAACATGGACAGTCGGAAAATTGTGCAGCTTTGAGGAAGCAATGGAACTTGTTATCAAATGTGTGGATAAAATAAATACAGATACCGATGTGAAGGCATTTGCAGTGGTTGGTGCCCACCCTGCAGAACTCTCAAAACGTGTGGAAAATGGTATGGAACTTGAAATGGCAGAAAAAATGATGATGGGCACGCTGGAAGATGCGCAAAAACTTGTACTTGAAGGAAAAGCTATTGGAATTGGCGAAGTCGGCAGGCCGCATTACGAGGTTCCCCCTGAAGAGCTTGAAGCCCACAACAGGATCATTTCATACGCCATGGAACTTGCATCAGATGCAGACTGTGCTGTACAGCTCCACACAGAAGATACGGGACCGAAACAATTTTTAGAATTTGCTAGAATGGCAGATAAAGCAGGTTTAGATAGACATAAAGTTATGAAACATTTTTCAGGACCTATGGTTAGTGTTGATGAAAATCACGGCTTGACACCTTCTCTTATTGCAACAAGAACCGTTGTAACTGAAGGGCTTAAAAAAGGAACTAATTTTTTAATGGAAACCGATTATATGGACATGCTCTCGAGACCTGGCGCAGTTTTAGGTCCAAAAACAGTTCCAAGGCGAACAAAAGAGCTCTTAAGAAATGGGACTTTAACTGAAGAAGACGCCCATAAAATCCATGTGGAAAATGTAGAAAAAGTTTATGGAATTGATTTAGAATAAACGCACGATAATCAATTCTAAATCTAATCTTCTTATTCTAATTACTGAATTATGAATAATTTTTGATTTGACTATTTTTAGGTTACAGCTTGTTAAATAAGCTTAAGTTCAGCCTTCACCAATCAGAATAGATATTGTACCGATTACAATCCCAATTATTAAAACTTCAATACCTGCCTTTAAAATGTTTTCTCGAGATACTTTTCCAAGGTATACACCCAATATAAATAATGCCGTAAAACAGAGGACCAATGTAGTTAAAGTAGCTGTTAACCTGGCTGGAATTAGAAGGAAAGGAAGTATGGGGACAAATGAACCTATAAAACTTGAAAACCCATGGGTAAACATGCTCAAATAAACTCTTCGTTTAGCCTGCTTGTGTATAATGGTCTCATCAAGATCACCTTCATTCAGCATCATTTTTTCTTCGAGTTCACGCAGTGTCCTTGCTTCTTCTGCCCGTTCACCTATAAAAGAACCAAACGCATTTGAGAGAGCTAATGCAATCCCCGTACTTAATCCAGTAAGACATACTGCATAATTAGAAAGGGGGTTCCCACTGGCTGCTCCCACACTACTTGCAGCTAATGTTACTGCCATAACTGCAAGAATTCCGTCTAAAGTACCTAAAGCGACATATCGGCTCATTTTAAAATATTCTTCAATTAATTCTCGTATGTTCATTTCTTATTTTTCTCCAATATACGATCTGTTTAGAATGTTCATAAAATCAGATGTTTATACTTTTATATTAATAAGTTATTTTAACTTCATTTATTTTTAAAATTTCTGTTTTGAGGACGGGAATTTCACTTTTTACAGTTTCCCAAACCACATCAAGATCACAGTCTTCATTTTCAAGGACATCTCTAACATTTGCAATAGTTTCCCATGGGATCTCAGAATATTTATCTTTAAAATCCTGTGGCATGTTTTTAACCGACTCTCCGATGATTTTAATTCTCCTGATTACTGCTTCTTGAACAAAATTAGTATTTAAAAAGTCTTCTTTAGTTATGTCCTTTGTATAATCTTCGATGAGCTCGATAGATTGTAAAATATGGTCTAGAAATATATTTGAAGTCATATGAGTTCAACACAAAAAGTTATTTTAGGGTATTAGTAATTTGATCATATTTATTTTTTTTCTTAATATGTATTCTTGTAATTTATTCCCAGGTAAATCTAATTTTATAATGACATCCCGATGCAATATAGGATCAAAAATTAAGAAAAAAAGAAATAATTAAATAAATAATTCATAATTTAAAATTAAGCTCTTCCTAACTCTTTATGAGCTCTTGCAAGATGTCCTGCAGCCAAAGCAGCCATCAGTGAAAGCTCACCTGCAAGTACAGTCCCTGCAATGATTTCGGCAAACTTATGGACCTTTTCATTTCCATAGACACCCATAATTTCGAGGCATTCACGGGCTGTGCCAATACTTGTACCCCCACCAACGGTTGCAATCGGAACGTCTGGAAGTGTAACTGAGAAGTAAAGGTCCCCATTTTCCTCTCTGGATGCAGTTGTTATTCCAAGGCTTCCCTCAACTATGTGGGCTTCGTCCTGTCCTGTGGCTAAAAATATAGCGCCGATCATGTTTGCATACTGGGCGTTAAATCCCATACTTCCAGAAATTGCAGATCCAATCAGGTTTTTAGATGTGTTAACTTCAACAATGGCTTCAGATGTTGATTTAAGCTTTTTCTCAACTATTTCCTTTGGAACGATGATCTCTGCAACAAGGCTTTTACCTCTTCCCTCTACCATGTTTATAGAAGATGGTTTTTTATCCACACATACATTTCCACTTGATGCGATTACATGGGCTCCTGTTTTATGCGATAAAAGGCTTAAAGCCGCTTCAGTAGCTATTGTAACCATATTCATACCCATACTGTCCCCTGTTGTAAATACAAATCTAGGGTAAACATACCTGCCTACTACAAGTATCGGGTCAATTTTTATAAGCATTCCATGTCTTGTGGTTACTTCTGCCGCTTTTTTGAGCTCTTTAAAGTTATTTTCAATCCATGCTTTAATTTCAAGCGCATCAGTTACAGATTTGGCTTTTATAACTGGTGCCCTTGTCATTTTATCACTGATTATTTTGGTTGTAACCCCGCCTGCTTCGGTTATAGTAGAACATCCCCTGTTTATAGATGCTATAAGAGCTCCTTCAGATGTTGCAAGGGGTACGTAAAATTCTCCCTGGGCATAATCTCCATTAATCTTAAGAGGGCCTGCAATCCCAACAGGTATCTGAACTGCACCTATTGGCTGTTCAATGTTCTTTTTAGATGCACTTTCCATATCGATTGAATAATTTGATAAATGTTCAATTTTAGAATTGCTTACTTCTTCTACGAATTTACGCCTGATTGCCACTGCTTGATCAACATTATCAGTGTATTTTTCAATTTCACGAAGTTTAATTTCCCCAGTTTTAAGTTTATCTATAATTTCTCTTTCATTTATCATAATTATCACCAATAGGTTTTATTTAAAATTTAAAAATTAAAAATCATTTTAAACTCCATTAAATGAAGATATCTGTATTTTATATAAAATAAGTTTAAATTATGATTAAAATAAGAATTATTTTAATGCATTTTTTATAACTTTTACAATTTCAGAAGGCGCTGAAGCTACAGTTACACCCGCCTCTTCAAGTGCGGCTATTTTACTTTTTGCAGTTCCGCTTTCCCCTTCAATAATTGCACCTGCATGCCCCATTCTTTTACCTGGAGGTGCAGTAACTCCTGCAATATAAGCCACGACTGGTTTTGAAATATTTTTACTTATGAACTTCGCCGCGTTTTCTTCAGCATTTCCTCCAATTTCACCAATCATCACCATCGCGTCGGTGTCGTCGTCGTCTTCAAACCTTTGAAGCACATCTGCAAAGTCCATACCAACAACAGGGTCTCCCCCTATACCTAAACATGTGCTTTGGCCCATTCCTGCATTGGTTATCTGATTTGCAACTTCATAGGTTAATGTACCACTTCTTGAAACTATTCCAATGTTTCCTTTATTAAAAATATGTGTAGGCATTATTCCAAGCTTTCCAACACCAGGAGTTATGACTCCCGGAGTATTAGGACCTATTACAATGGTATCATTCCTTTTTGCATATTCTACAATTTCCATTGTGTCATGCACAGGAATATGTTCAGTAATTATAGTTACAATATCCAGCTGTGAAATAGCTTCAAATGCCGCGTCCTTGGCAAATGGTGCCGGAATAAAAATAATTGATGCATTTATATCTGGATTTTCTTCTTTAGCCTCTTCTACTGAATTATAAATATTTACAGGCCCTAATTTTTGGCCTCCCTTTCCAGGAGAGGTACCTGCCACAATATTTGTATTGTAAGCAATCATCTGTTCAGTGTGGAAAGACCCCTGCTTTCCTGTAGCCCCCTGCACAATACAGCGGGTATTTTCATCAAGAATTATCATAAGTTCACTCTCCCGAGATTCTCATTCTTTCAAAAAGGGGTACTGCCAAATCCATAACATTTCCATTCATAAAAGCAGTAACTGACATTATAACGCCCCTTGGTATCACATAAGAAGGTGTTCCTCTTTTAACAAGATTCACGTGCTGGTTACCGACAGCTGCACCTACCATAGCACCTGCTACAGTTCCAACACTCTCTATATTTTCTATTGTTGCAACAACTACAGGATCATCTGTTTGATCTGAAGTGTAACCTACACCTGGTATTTTCAGTGTTCCTGTAACTCCTCCACCGCCGATATCTGTGACATCATCCATACCTTTTGCTGCCTTTATAACAGAATCTGCAACCTTACCTACGATTTCTTCGCCACCATATGTATCAAATGCAATAATTACAGCATCGGGATATCTATCTTCTCTTATTTTTGCCTCAGCATAAGAAATGCCTTCCCCTGCACCTTCAGGAGTTTTTGATATCCCACCTATATCTCCAAGGCTTTCTGCATTTTTACGCAGTATGTCTATTATTTTAGAATTAACAGATTCTAATTTATCATCCTCAACAAATGCACTTATAACCACATCGTCCCCTGTAATATTAGTTAAAGCCGCTTTATACGCTCCAACATCCAGTAATTGTGAAATATCATTTTCTATATTCTGGATAAGAGAACAGCTGCAGGAGACATCATTTATTGAGATATCTGCACCAATAGCAGTTAGTTTCAAGTAATCACCCTTAATTAAATTTAATGTAATTTTGTATAAGCTATATTTCAATGAACTGCTTTTTATACTTTTATAGGCTATCATCCTCTTAGAGTATTAAATAAACGCCCATATCTATAATATATTATAAAAATTTACTGTGCTTGTGCCTGTAAATTTAAGTGGAATCTTCTTGAAAAAGTCAGTTTAATTTAAATAAATCATATTACTCAAAAATAGACTTATTAAATACATAAAAAATAAAATAAAACTTTATTAGCCCAATTTTATCTTTTCAAAGAAAGTAAAATTTGTATGTATCCTACAAAATATCAAAATAAACCTTTTTATATGTAAATTCGTAACTTATTTTAAACAAAAATATGAAAAATAGATGAAAACTACTTAAAGTAGAGTAAGACTAATATGATATCTATAAATTCATATGAATATATAAAACGACCAGGTAGTACCAATGTTTCAAAAAACAATGATTTGTGTCCCCATAATTGAAAAAAGTCCAGAACTTGCCCTTCAATCTGCAGAAAAAGCTATTGATCTAGGTGCAGATATACTGGAACTTAGAATAGATGTACTTGAGGATCCAGATCCTGACAGGGTTCAACAGCTTATCCAAGATATGGACTACCCAACCATTGCAACAAACAGAGTACAAAGTGAAGGCGGATTTTTTAAAGGATCTGAAGAGGAAAGAACCTCACTCCTAATAAAGGCTGCAAAATATGCAGATATAATAGATATAGAACTGCAAACAGATGAAGAAATGCGGGACGAAGTTGTAAAAGCAGCAAAATACACCATAATATCTTATCACGACTTCCAAAAGACCCCTTCATTTGAAGAACTTTTGAATGTGGTTAATGCAGAAAAAGAAATAGGGAACATAGCAAAATTTGCTGTAATGCCCAAAGAATATAAAGACACTTTAACTGTTCTTAACGTGCTTTCGGAAGTTCCAAATACCATAGGAATTGCTATGGGCAATCTCGGTAAATATACGAGAATAGTGGCGCCTATCTTTGGGTCTCCAATTACCTTTGCATCAATTGATAAAGGATCAGCACCAGGACAGCTTGATATTAATACTACAAAAGATATTTTAAGGAAATTGATGGTGATAGATTGAAAGTAAGGTCATGGTTTGTTATAGGAATAATTATATTAGGAGTTATGGCTACTTCAGCCTGTATTGCTCCTTCAAATAATATTGGAATAACTATTGATACGAATGGTACAAATGTAACCGTTAAATCAACCACATTTTTAAGTAATCCACCATCACAGATGATGTCTGAGATGGAGCAACAGGCTTTAACTGACATAGAAAGCTCTAACAGTACAGTTGAAAGCGTGAAAAGTGATATGCAATCTGTAGCTAAAAAATATAATTATACAGTTAATGTTACCATAAAATCCCAGTTTGGAACTGATCAGCTCCCCATGCCTGCTCAAGTGAGTGGAACTTCTATGGTTCCAACTTTACAGGATGGACAAAGCATAGTCGTCCTTAAAACAAAAGATTTTAAAGTCAACGATATTGTAGTAGCCGTCCATCCAGATTATGGTTTAATAGTAAAAAGAGTGGGCCAGATTAGTGGAGATCAGGTTTACTTAATAAGTGACAATAAAAATATAGAAACCACTACTGTAAAACTGAGTAACGGAGCAGTTGAAACCATTACAAAAACTCCATATAAAGGATGGCTTCCAAAAAAGAACGTTATTGGAGTCGTAAAAGAATATTAAATGGATTTCAAATCCATCTTTTTATTTTTCATCTGTATGTTATTTTTAATTTAGCTTTAAACTGAATTTTTTATGAGGTTAATTAAATGAATGGACAAAATAGAAGGGATATATCTCCAGGTATGGAGGTTTATATAGTTTTAAAAAAAGATCAACGCTCAGGGAAAAAGACTAGAGGTATAGTTAAAGATATACTCACAAATTCATCATTTCATCCACATGGCATAAAGGTGAGGCTGCAGGACGGCCAGGTTGGAAGAGTACAGGAAATTATCAAAAAATAGAAGGATTATTTTTTAGTGAATGACCTAACTTTTTAAACTTATAAACTTTCAATTTTCGATGCCATCAAAATTCAAAGAATTTTGGGGCATGAAAAACAGAGTTTTTCACGGTTACGGAGCTATCAAAAATTCTCCGAATTTTTGGAGCGCAAATCATAGATTTGCATGCTATACTCTATAAATATCGCAATCAAAGATTGTGAATGCATTGAAATTAAAAATTTCAACAGGTTTCATTCAACGTGCCAAAATCTATGATTTTTGACAGCTGGAGAAAAAATGCAAAACACATAAACCAATTATTTTATTAAATATTGTCAAAAATATTTAGTCATTCACAAATCCACTTAACAGCTCATTTATATTGCCTACAAACTCCAAGCCTGCATTTCTACCAGTTCCAGAGAATATAATATCTCTTTCTTTTTTTATGTAGAATTTAACATGAATCTTAGAATTTAAAGACTCGTTTACCCTTGATGTCATTTCTCCAAGGGATGGTGCTGGAAGATCAACTCCTTCCGTTCTTTTGGCATTTATTTCCAATATTTCTTCTTTATTTTCCAGTTTAATTTCAATTATATCATCATTAACTATTAATTTAGAAACTTTAGTCCCGTTATATTTTGTAAACCTGTGAATTTTACCATTATACAGTAATCCAAATATGTATCCTGTAAAATAATTTCTAAGCCATGGAATTTTAGCTACAGAACCAAATAAAGATATTCCATCATTTTCAAAGTGATTTGTCTGCATCCATATCCATGAAGAAGGCATAGAAGTTCCCCAATCTTTTTCAATGTACCCTTTACCTCCATTAAAAGATATTTTATTATCATTTATATCTACATATCCTTGAATACAGTGATCAAAACTTAAAACTCCATGATAACACTCCATTTTAGGTACAAATGCATACCAACCCATAACTCCTGGAGATAATAGTCTAACCGGCCATGGAATTATATTACTAAAATTAAGGTCGGCCTTGATTTTATTTTCTCCATCATCAATATCCAGATGAATATTTTTAAGGCTGAAAATGTTTTTATGGATTTTTATTTCAAATTGGGATTTATCTGCCCAGAACTCACTTTTTTTATAAGTAAAATAGTACATTTTATGGTTTTTTGCATCTAAAAACATTACAAAAGCATGGGATTTTTTAGGATCCCTTGAAAGGGAAATTCCAGGTATTATCGAATATGCAGTTTTTTCTTCTTTGTCTATTGACTTGAAATACCATCCTTCAAAATAATCCCTTTTTTTACCTCTTCCCTGAAATATTTCCGGTTTCCACAGATTGGCCATATAACACCACTTAAAAAGTAAAAAATAATTTAACTTAATTCGGATAATCTCTTAATCCTTTTTACCATGTTTGGATGTGTTGAAAATATTTCCATTATTTTATCAGCTGTTTTTACCCTTGTTTTGGTGTATTTAATCTGTGCAAGTTCGCTTTCACTTATGGTACCATCTTTGTCCAGGTCCATTGACCTTAGGTCATCTATCTCGTTCCTTGCATCTGAAATGTCATTTGCAAAAAATGCTTTTACACCTTCCACCTGTTTCAAGTCCTCTTTGCTGATCATTGCAGATCCATAAACTAACTTGTAAAGAGCACTTGCAAGGTAATTTGGCTGGTTTCCCAGTTCAACACTTCCTGCATCGGCATAATACTCTCGAACACGAGATACAAATAATACTATAAGATTTCCAAGGAAATACGCAATTAAAGCCCCAATTCCAATTATGGCAGTGCCGTTGTCCCTACCTCCATCTGAAAATAATGTGCTGATGTATATCCAGTAACAGATAAGGGGCACAACACTGATTAAAGTCATGACCACCATATCCCTGTGATTTATATGGGACATTTCATGGCCTAAAACTGCTTTTAATTCATTTTCATTTAATAATTTGAGAATTCCACTTGTGACACATATGCGGCCATCTTTTTTGCTTTTTCCAAATGCAAATGCGTTTGGTATGTTAGTTTCAGAAATTCCAATTCGAGGTTTAGGGATATTTGCCCTAGCTGCTAAATCTTCTACCATTTGATGAAGTTTTGGGGCTTCTGCTTCTGATACGTATCTCACACCCATGGTAATCTCTACCATCTTTGGACCGATCATGTACTGAATAAAAGTCCAGAGCAATACAAAAATTCCAAAGGTTAAAGGCCTCCCATATCCAAAGTAAGTGCCTATTAAAGCTATTATCACGTAAACCAGTGCAAAAAGCAGCGCTGTTGCAAGAATTAATCTGAGATTCAATTTCCATGTATTTGGGACTTTCATTTTAAACACCAGATGTTTTAATCTTAATAATTATCAATTTAAATTTAATCACTGACTTATAAATAATTTTGTAATTAATGCATTTATAATCCAAATTCAACATTTAACATCAATCAAAAATAAAAAATGATAAAAACAGCGGAGTGAAATAGTGCGAAATTTTAAAAAGTTTCAATATTCGGTAGTTGCTGGTTTCATTTTAGTAATCAGTTATATTGCTATTTCAGTAATTCTAAGTAATAACCAATATCTTCAACAGACTATAACCGACATATCATCCATTTTAATAAATTTCACAGCAGCACTCTGCTTATTTTATGCTTCTTATAAATCAAAAATATATGGAAAGCAGATTCAGTATGCATGGCTGCTGCTTGCACTGGTTTAGCTTTTTTATGCTGCAGGAGATGCCACATGGACATATATCTAGTTATTTTTATATGAAGCCCCTTTTCCATCTTTAGCTGATGATTTATATCTCCGGTATTATGTGTTATTTGCAACAGGGCCCATACTACTTTCAAGACCTCTTATAAACACTGAAAGAATATATAAGACCATTCTTGATATTTGAATTATTTTAACATCAGCAGTGTTAATTTTCTGGACAACTTTAGCTTTACCAATTACAACAAACAATTTTTTACCGTTATCTTTAACATTATACTATATAATTCGAGATTTCGTCCTTTTCTTCCTGGTACTCAATTTAATCTTGAGACAGCCCACTAAAAAGGTGATATATCCCTTTTTGTTACTTATTGGAGGGATTTCTGCGTATATCATTACAGATACCATCTTTAGTTACTTCTTTTTAAATGGCAGTTATGCTTCAGGCAGTTTAATTGATACTGGTTGGATAATTGCCTTTATTTTAATTGGACTTGCGGGAATATTATATGGAAACAGAGCTAACATAGAACATCCTGAAATTATACACAATATACGCCCTAAACATGTCATATCTTCATTCATACCCATAATATGGGAGGTAAAGCAATATTCATGCTGATTTGGGGATACTATAATTTACCTTCTTCTAATTTTGATATTATTCAGTTAAAATTTGTAATTTTTATGATCCTTGTTTTAATTAGATACCTGCTATCTATTTTAGAAAAGAAAAGATTTTTTAAGACCTTAAAACAATAAATAGCGCAATTGCAAGGTAAATAGCTACTCCAAGGCCAATAGAAACCCAAAAACCATATTTTGGAAGCAAATAAAGGACACAAATTAAATATAAAATCCATACAGGAGTAAGAATAAGAAGTCCCGTTGTATATGAAGACACTGCATCCAAACCAGCCGCATAATATATTGTAAACAAAGTAAAAACCGTTGCAAATGGAAACATTGCAAAAAATGCCGCCAGTAAACCCTGTTTTTCACTTCCAAAGTAAGTGGCAATTGTGACAATGGATCCTCCCAAAATAAAATAGACAGCATATTTTATAATTTCTCCAATCATAAACTGACCTAAAAGTTCTGTTTATTAATTTTATATGATTGAAGTATTAATTAAATATAGTTACATATTATTTATCTTAAAAATATCTTCCCTATATTGAATTATGCTCTAAAAAATACTCTACTAAAAAAGAAATAACTCATTAAATTTGATTTCTGGCCTTATACTTGTATACAAGATAGATTATTCCAGCTATAACTCCCATTACAACGATTACATCCATTATATGAAAATAACTTTTAATTGTATCCCACTTCGGGCCAAGCATAACTCCCATATAACCAAGTGCAAAAGCCCAAGGTAATGAACCAGCAAAAGTGTAAATTGAAAATTTTTTAATGTCCATTTCAGCTATTCCTGCAGGTAAAGAGATAAATGTACGTATACCTGGCAAAAATCTGCTTATAAAGACCGCCTCAGGACCATATTTTTCAAACCAGTGATCAGCTCGGTCAAGTGATTTGTAGCTTATGAAAACATACTTACCATATTTCTCCAGTAAAGGCCTTCCACCTTTTAAACCTATAAAATATGCGATTATGGATCCAGCTAAATTACCTAAAGCACCTACAACAGTTATTCCCCACAGAGTCATATCACCCTTAAATACTTCAAACCCTGCAAAAGGCATTATAATTTCACTTGGAATGGGAATGCATATACTCTCAAGAGTCATTGCTGCAAATACGCCACCATATCCAGAATAATGTATAAGATCGATGGTTGTCTGACTGATAAATTCGACTATACCAATCATAGG
Source organism: Methanobacterium sp. (assembly GCF_038562635.1). Lineage (NCBI taxonomy): Archaea > Methanobacteriati > Methanobacteriota > Methanobacteria > Methanobacteriales > Methanobacteriaceae > Methanobacterium > Methanobacterium sp. The sequence goes on from NZ_JBCFBO010000001.1 coordinate 984,678, forward strand.
TTTAAAGAGTTGGTTGATTTGACATATAAAACTAGTTACGTCTTTTAAAAAGACAATAATATTATATAAAATAGATCACTATTATTCTATAAAATGTTCCAAATCTTATTTTAAGAATATAAAATTATTAGGTGTAAAAATGAAACTTATTAAACTCAATATTGAAACTTTTCTTATATTCCTACGAGGACTGTTCATGGGGTCCGCAGATATAATCCCCGGTGTTTCAGGGGGGACAATTGCATTAATTACAGGTATTTATGAAAGATTGGTACACGCAATAAGTCGTATTAATTTTAAATTTGTATTATATCTATTTAAAGGAGATTTTAAAAGATTTAAGCAAAGTTTAGTCGAAGAAATAGATTTTGCATTATTTATTCCGCTACTTTTAGGTATTGGTATAGCAGTTCTTACAATGTCAAAGGTCATATCATTCCTTTTAGTTACTTATCCAGCAGCTACATTTGCATTTTTCTTTGGTTTAATACTCGCATCTGCAATTTTTGTTTATAAACATGTGGATGAACTTAATCTAAAAAATATAGTCTTTTTAATTATTGGTTTTGTTTTTGCAATTATTTTTGTGGGATTAAATCCAATTCAAGCCAATCACTCACTGCCTATCATTTTTATCTCAGGAGCTATAGCCATATGTGCAATGATATTGCCCGGGATCTCTGGTGCATTCATGCTTCTCCTCTTAAACCAGTATGAATACATGATAAATGTCTTAAATCACATGCAGTTCGTTGAAATAATCACTTTTTGTCTTGGGGCTCTAATTGGAATTCTCTCCTTTTCAAGGTTTTTAAATTACCTGTTAAACAACCACAAGTCAGTTACCATGGCATTCCTGGTTGGTTTAATGATCGGTACTCTCAGACTTCCTTATGAGAAAATAGCCTTTAGCACAGAATCCCCTATTGTTATCGTGGTCGTTGCAGTTATTGGATTTATTTTAGTGTTCTTATTAGAAAGACAGTTTGAACATAAACCTCTTCCAGGTGCAACTAAACATAAATAAACGTTAATTTTTTTATGATCAAAAATTTGACAGCCTTCAAAAATCGTAGATTTTTGGGGGATTTACTCAAATTTTTTAAATTCCCGGGGATTAAATCCATATTTTAAAAGAGTATTGCTGTCTTCACTGCTAAGATTCTTTTCTTTAACTGGAGGTATCGGGCTTCCAGTTTTTGCAAAAACCACGCCGCTCTTTTTATTTGCCGCCAAAAATTTTCCTGCATTTCCATTTACAATTATAGACCCTTTAATCATATCTATAGCTGTAAAATCATCACAGTTACCATTTATAATTACAGTTCCTCCATTTAAGAGAGCTGCAGTGTTTTTTCCAGTATTTCCATTGATCCTTACAGTACCTTTTCTCATTAATATTCCTGTACTCAAGTCAACATTTCCATTTACAATTATCTCTTTATCCCCATCTAACCTTGAGCCTACAGTATCTCTGATCATTCCATCATCTATTATAATCCTTCTACCCTCTAACTGGTTTCCCTCAAGTTTATCTCCTTCCAAGCCGTTCATCATGATATCTGTAATGGATTTAAATTTTTTATATCCTTTCATATCTGATTTAACTTTAACCAGGTTACCAATGGGTTCCTTTACATTGCCTTTTACATAGATACTACCTTTAACCATGCTTATTCCCATTCGAGTATCAACATCACCATCTACTATTATGTCTCCGACATCGATTTCTTTACCGGTTCCTCCAAAGAATTTTAAATCTGTGCCCATACTGGAACCTAATCTATGACCTGCATTTCCATTTATTTTAATATCGCCGCCATTTTTAAGATGGCCAACCATATCTCCGAATGTAATGTCAGTATCTACAATTTTCCACTCCGGAGCCAGTTTTTCCCCTTTATGCTGCCAGTAAAAGTTGTATGTAAAATCACCAAGACAGTCCACTGGTTCTGAAATATCTATTTCCAGAATGTCCCTTTTTTTCTCCTTTTTCCTACCAAAAAGATTCATGATATTCCCCTGAATAATTTTCTTTTTGAGTATTTAAAAAATTTTTTGTTTTATGCCCAAATTTAAGTCCTGAAAAAAAATATAATTACAATATTTAATATAACTCAAAATTAATAATACCCTTTAAAAAGGAGAAAACAATGACAAGGGAACTGGTTAAATTCTTACAAAAAATCGGTGTTGATACCCGATTTGTCAGCATCATTGAAGATAAAGTATACATAAACAATTTAAAGTTTTCAAGATTTTCAAGGAAGAGAGAAGAACTGTTTAAAAAGAGTTTTCCTGAAGTGGATGTAATCAGGTCCAAAATATTTCAGAAGATCTGTATGAGGGCTTCTAGGAATCTTGCACATTGTATTCACCCTAAAGAGAAAATTTTTTTAATTAAAGATGATGATCCGCGTAACTTTGCCCTTTATGTAATTTTAGAGCCTTATCAAAGGAAATATGGTATTGAACTTATTTTTGGCAGAAGTATGGATGAAGCAGAAAATTTAGATATTGACTCCATAGCATTACCCATTACACTAGACGATGAAGCCCAGAATATCCTTCAGTTAATGCTAGATAGTGAAAAAATAGAATTATTAAGTTCAAATGAAAGTTATAATGATAAAAAGTTGATCTACCCTTTAATAAATGTTCCAAAGTCATGGATATATTCATGGACTCAAAATACAGCAAGTAGTGACTTAAATCAAAATTATGAATTTTCTGAAGAGTTATTGATATTTCTAGAAAGTTTAGTTCCCGATGTCAGGGAAAACATTTTAAAATCAGCGTTATTTACATCCAGTAAAAGCTGAATCATAGGTGTTACTGCCCTAAAACCGTTCCAATTTCACTTAACATTACTAAAAGTTTGTATCCTTTTTCAGTAAGCATATAATCTCCCCTCTCATGGCGTTGGAGGATCATATCATTATCAAGCAGTTTTTGAAGATGGAAAAGTAAATTGCCTCCCCGGAGTCCAGTAAGTTCGGAGAGTGATGAGAATGTTTTTGTTTCATTTGCCATTGATTTTAAAATTTGAAGCCTCTGCTTATTGGACAATGGTTCAAGAACATCTTTAACTATTGATTCTTCACAAATTGAGGATATGCACTGTTTTTTCTCATTATCGGAACTGTAAATCCGAAGTGAACGCATCAAATTTACCTGTTTTTCAAAAAGATCATCCACTTCTAAAAAACAGGTGTCACATTTTGCATAAGATGCACCCTCTCTTATTTTACTTAATTTAACCCTATTTTGATTTATAGAGTCCTCATGAACATCATCATCTGCCATAAGGCTTGTATTATCATACAGCAAATCGGTAAATATTTGTTTACATTTATCCCGCATGTCGCACTTATTTACCATGCCTTTTTCAAGACCTTTTTCAATATCATGGGTCACATATCCCATAATCGCGTTTAAAACGTCTTTTTTAGAATTTGCAAGGACTAAATCAAGATACTGCTGATTAGTGTTTTCCATGAGATTTTTAATATCTTTATGCATGGTTGCCAGCTTTGCCTTTATCTCGTTCATTTCCCTGTTATAAATTTCAGCCTCATTTAACATTGAAATAAATTATATGGCTCACCATAATAAAGGTTTCTATCAAGACTTCCAAAGTTAGTTTAATGCATCAAAATGTAGTTAGTACATTCCCCTGACGGTTAAGTATATACTGATAATACAGCAATATAAAAACTAATAAAGAAAAATAAAAGGTTGAAGGAAATGTTAGCAAAATCTAGATTTTGCTACAGCGAAAAACAAAGTTTTTCGCATGCTATCGAAATCTTAGATTTCGATGCTCTCAAACACTCCGTGTTTGGAGCCACGAAACTACGTTTCGTATGGCACCGAAAATCGTAGATTTTCGAGTGCTGTCAAAACTGTAAGTTTTGACGCGACAAACACATTGTATTTGTCAGCTATGCATTTCCTGAACACTTGAAATCTGTCAAAATTTTAATTTTGACGCATCGAAAATTCATAGAATTTTCGAATGCTCTGATTTCAGTGCCCCGAACACTCCGTGTTCGAGGGCCAAAAAAATTAAAACTTGCAAAACTTAAGTTAGAAAAACAAAGTTTTTCTACGTCAAAAATCTTTGATTTTTGAAGTTTTGCGTCCCAAAAAAATCAAAGATTTTTTTGAGGAATTTTTTGAAGGTGATTAAATGGTAATGACAGAAGAAATGATGGACGCTATTGAAAAAGACAATGTAGTTTTCTTTGCAACTTCAACTGCAGACGGAACCCCTAATGTTGTCCCAATTGGATTTGCAAGGCCAATCGACAATAAAACAATAATGATTGTTGATAACTACATGAATAAAACTCACAAAAACCTTGAAAATAACCCAAAAGCAAGTTTAGTACTAAGAGATGCTTCAGCATGCCCTTACCAGTTTAAGGGAACTGCCGAAATAATTGAAGAAGGTAAATACTTCGATGAAGCGGTTGACTGGGCAAAAAGTGTTATGAGCAAACTTGCACCAAAAGCAGCGATCCTGTTAAAGGTAGAAGAGATTTATTCCGTTCAACCAGGTCCAGAAGCTGGTAAAAAAGTAGATTAAGAACGTTTATGTTCTTAATTTTTATTTTACAGTCCATTAAATTAAACTACTTGAAACTGAACAATGAAACCTGTTTTTCTTTACTTCCACTGTTATTCTCTTCATTTTTAGGCTCTTCATCAGACTTTTTAGATCTTTTAGACGATTTTGTACCCTTTTTTGAAACACTGCTTGAACTGGCCTTTTTGACCTTTTTCTGTGTCTTTAAAGTTTCATTATCCATTTTAGTTTCTTCAGATTTAGCTTCTTTGGAAACACTTTTTGAAGTTTTGGTGCTCTTCTTTTTAGTTTTAGGTTTTTTAGGGACCTTTACCTTTCTTGACCTGAAAACTTTTACTTCATCGTCTTCAAGCCCAAAATATGTCATCATGTTGTAAGCTATATCATCATCCTGAAACATGATTTCAAAATAGGGGAACTGTGAAATTGCAACTTTTTTGGAGGTGTGAAGTTTTTCCCCAATTTTTTCGGCCACCCTATTTTGTAAATCCCTTTTACTCCTGTTTTTAGAAAGTATTGTATAAACAGATGAATTAGTATACCTTGCAAATTTTTTATAGGTCTCATCTTTAGAAAGTGCAACCCCTACACTCATTAACTCGTATGCATACTTCCAGTAGGTATAAACACGTGTTGAAAAAGCCCTTCCAAGATAAATATCCGCTTGAGAAATCATTTCATAAGCCTTTTCTATCTCATCTTTCTTTTCATACTCACGGGGAATATTTTCTGTGACCATTTCAAGTAAAAGTGAAGGATCTGCTTCAACCTGCCGCATGGCCCCTTTAATATTCGCTGGAGTTTTACTTTTTAAGATGGTCCTTACAGCATCAAAGACATTAGATCTTCCATCTTTTGGAGCTACAAGATCAAGGTCTTCGGATGTGATTTTTTCCTCGCCTTTTGCCATTATTTCAAGATCATTTATAGCAGACCTTAAATCACCATTAGATCTCTTTGCAAGGGTTCTTAGAACATGTTCTTCAAATTCTACCCCTTCTTTTACACATACCTTCTTTAAAAGTGAAACTATTGAATTTGTATGAACCTTCCTGAGGTTTATTACCTGACATTTATTTTTAAAGCTCTTAATTCTATTACTGTAAGGGTCATTAGCCATCATCACTATTGGCTGAATTGCATCCTTTAGTATTTTGTTAATTGCCCTTGATCCACCCCTATCATCATTACCATGAAGTCCATCAACTTCATCCAGAATTATCAGCTTCAATCGGTTGCCAAATAAAGTCATTGAAGAGGATGCTTCACCTACAACTCCCATAATGGCATCATATGACCTTTTATCACTGGCATTTAATTCAACTGAATCAGAAAATTCACCAGCAATTAGCCCTGCAAATGTGGTTTTACCAGTGCCCGGTGGGCCTATAAGAAAAAGGCATTTTTGAGAATTACCATTTTTCCATTCTGCTGTCCATTCAAGGATTTCTTTTTTTGCTTTTATATTCCCAAGAACATCATCAAAGTTCTTTGGCCTATATTTTTCTGTCCACAACATCTTCTGCATTTCCTCTAAATTACCGTTTTAATCGCTATCAGATAGCTTTATCTTTTAAATTCTCAAACTTAATCTAATTTCCTTTTAATAGAAACTTTGTAAGGAGTGCTTCAAGCTGAATCCTCGGATTAGATCCTTCCCTTATTCTGTAATCATATTCACCAATACTTTGAATCAAATCCATGTACACATCTTCTTCAATCATGTTTTCCATTGACATGCGTGAGATTTCCTGATAAATCTGAGTTACCATGTCTTCCCCACTTGTACCCTGAACAACCATTACCTCTCTTAAAAGGTCTCTTGCACTTATAAAGTCCCCATTTAAAGCTTTATTAACTATTTTCCTCACATCTTGAGGTTTTGCTTTAGAGACAATTTCATGGATACTGTCATCTGTAATTTCATCAGTTGTGGATGCCGATGCCTGAAGTATGTTTACTGCTTTCCTTAAATCTCCCTCTGCAAAATAAACGATGCTTTCAATCGCGCCCCTTGTAATATTGAGATTTTCAGCTTCAGCTATTTTTTCAAGTCTTCCAATGATTTGAGTTCCTTTTACAGGTGCAAATCTAAATATTGCACACCTCGACTGTATTGGATCTATTATCTTTGAGGAGTAGTTACATGAAAGTACGAATGATGCGGTCTTTGTGTACATCTCCATTTCACGCCTTAGAGCATGTTGAGCGTCTTTGGTCATGTTATCCACTTCATCAAGGAATACTATCCTGAATGGAGCGCCAACTGCTTTTAACCTGCAGAAATTCTTAATATTAGTTCTTACAGTATCTATTCCTCTTGCATCAGATGCATTGAGTTCCAGGAAATTCTGTCTCCAGTATTCTCCTAAAATAGATTTTGCAAGTGCAATGGCAGTTGTTGTTTTTCCAACCCCTGCAGGCCCTGTAAACATTAAATTAGGCATGCTGTGTTCATCAACATATCTTTTAAGTCTTTGAATTATATAATCTTGACCTACAACTTCATCTAGAGTACTTGGCCTGTATTTTTCAACCCATGGTCCGTTCATTTAATCACCGTTTGCTTTTGCGAGATTCATTCGCATTATTTTTCACTTATTAATTTATGTAAAAATGAATTCGAGATACTTTGTATTCATATAAAATAGAAACAATATCTATAGTTGACTTTGTAAAGAGTAGGTATAAAATTTACTGTTTATTAAAAATGAGAAAAAATTCATTAAATATGCATTTAATACAGTACTATCCATTTAATAACTTATTTTACACCTTTATTTAAGGATATTACTCACCATTTACAATATAATTTTTAACAAGAATTTTATATTACAATGAATATATCATAATTCATGACATATAAATATTACATCAAGATCGGGATTGCCGTAATTATATTGGGAGTAGTTATTACCTCAGGTTGTACGCAAAATCCTCAGCAAAATACAACAAGTACCAAAAATACTTCTTACAGCACAGTAACGATTCAAAACTACACGTATACCCCCAACACTCTTACTGTTAAAGCAGGAACAAATGTCATGTGGATAAATGAAGATTCTGCAGTTCATGACGTAACGAGCGATTCAGGAGCCTTTTCAAGTCCAGATTTAAATAAAAGCGATAAATATACCTACAATTTTACAAAAACTGGCGAATATGCCTATCATTGTGACGAACATCCATCAATGACTGGCAAAATAATTGTGCAATAAAGATTTAAAGCATTAGCCCCCAATAACGCATAAAGATTCATTTATTTTCCAAATAAAATCTTTTCATTTAAAAGAACTAAAATCCAAGAAGTATCTTTAGCCCTATTCCAATTAATATTAACCCGCCGAAAACCTCAATTTTATGTTCAAATAAGTGTCCAATACCTTTTCCAATATAAAAGCCAATAAAAGACAGGACAAACGTGACAGCCCCTATTATTACAATGGGTTCTACTATTGGAGTCTTAAGGAATGCAAATGTAACTCCAACTAAAAATGCATCGATACTTGTTGCAATTGCAAGGAAGAATATTTCTTTTAATGAAAAACTGTCATCTTTATCCTTCCCATCATCAAAAATACCCTCATAAATCATTTTAATTCCTATGATAGATAATAAAATGAATGCTATCCATGGAGCTGCTGCTGAAACAAAAACTTCAAGTTGCATGCCTGAAATCCATCCTGCAACAGGCATTAATGCCTGAAATACACCGAAAAATAGGGCGATGATCAAAGCATGTTTCATATTAGACTTCATTACGAGGCCCTTTGTTATAGAAACACTGAATGCGTCCATTGCAAGCCCTATAGCTATAAGAAAAATTGAAATAATATCCATAAATCTAAACTATCAATCCATATTTATATAGATATTTATGAAGGATCAAAAATTTTGTTACACTTTTAACAGACGTTAATTTTTTAGTTTTACATATTAACTAAATATCAACTGTAAAATTAAGACATACTAATTAAAATTAAGATTAATGAACTAATAAACATTTATACATTTAATTATCTAATTTGAATAATTTAAACTAAGTTGATCAATATGTTAAGCAGTATAGCATATTTCCCCGTTTTTGGAAAACCTTTAATTCTATATCTAGGAATTACTACCCTCTCATTATTCATTATCACCGCTTTATTAGGCTTGATGATTTTTAGAGGAGTAAAAATACCTTTTAAAATTCATCCAACCATAGCTGCCATTGCATTAGCCTTTGGGACAATTCACGGGACTCTAGCATTATCTATTTACTTAACATATTAAAATAGTAAAAATGAAGGCTATCCCTTTATACTACAAAAAACTGTTATCAAAAATAGGATGAATTGTGATACAAATTGTAATGTTAAGAGGAATTAATCCATTAAAATTAGTTTCTGTTAAAAGAAATAATATTTTTCTACATATTAATTTAATTATATTAATTAAATCCAGTTATTTAAATAAACTAATTAATTCAGGGTGTATTTTATCTTTAATTCCAAGATCGTTCATGGCTCTTCCATATGAATTATTAATTGTTTTAAATTCATTACGTACTATTCCTCTAAAAGCCCCATATCCCATTACTTTACCATATTTTTCAGTTATAATGCTGATTATCTTACTAAAATCAGTTATAAGCATGTTTGATCTTTCAGTTAAAGGAATATTTTCAACATTTTCCCTTATTTTATCAAAATCAACTACAGAATTACTTTTTACATCAACACCATCCAAAAGAGTTTTACATCCATCTAAAGGTAAAAACCTTTTTATAAGCCCTCTTGCAGGTGAAACACCCATAATTTTGCTTGCTCCGATTGACATTGCCAGAAATACGGCTTCATATATATCTAAAATCAGATCAGATTTTTCCTTATCTCCAGCAGGTATTTCAATGTTTTCAGGTAGTTTTGGGAATGAAATTGGCGGTTTTATAACCGGAATACTGCTTTTTGGTTCTTCAGTATCTTCTTGAGTTTCTTCCGGAACTTCTCCCAGGTCTTCTTCTGAAATTTTTATTTGAACTTCAGTTTCTTCGACTTCTGATTCAATTTCAGGGATATCTATTTCATTAGATATGGTTTCAGATTCTGTAGCTACAGGTGATACTTCTTCTGTTTCAACCTCCAACATTTCTGAAAGCTTTTCTTTTGCTTCTTTAATATCTAACTCCTTAAACTCTTCAGAATCCACTATTTCATTTAATTTTTCAGTTCCTATGACCTCAGCAAATACTTCTTTTAAGTCTTCAGTTTCAATGAGTTTATCCACTACTTCTCCATTTAGTTCTTCAGTTTTTAATCCTTCAGACGCTTCATTTTCAATTTTAACAGTTTCTGTTTCTGCATTATCAGGGACATCTAATACTTCTGAAGTAGAGGTAGCCTGAATTTCTTCTTGAGAGTCTATAAGTACTTCTTCTTCAACTGGAACTTCCCAAACTATACCCCTTGTAATTTTCATTATATCTCTTGCCGTTCTTTTAGCAGAAACCATTACCAGCCCTACATTTGCAGATATTTCCATAAGAACGATGAAATATGTATTTTCCAGGTGTAAAAAAAGAGTCTTTCCCCCATAAGATTCAACCAGTACCCTTTGGATTTCTCCACTGTCAGCTGAATTCAACAGCCTTTTCGATGAACTCATAATCACATGGGCCATTGGGCCAAAAAGAGAAGTATCCGTTCCCCCAGACATAGTGTGGCAGAGTACATTACCACTGTCATCAGCGATTAAACTGCCGTCTATGCCTTCAACTTTATCCAAATTGTTTAAAGTCCTTATTAATTGGTTTTCTATATCCGAATCCATATAACCACGTTGATTCATTTAAGATATCCCAGATATAATCATTAATAACTTATTTAAGACTGTTTGATTCTATTTGGCATTTTTAAATATTCAAATATATTTTAGTTTATGTTTATAGTTTTTAAGTTTTATCTTAAACACAGCTATGGTTTAATGAACAGATTTAAAAAAAAGAAAGTATTAAATTCCCAAATCATTTTATGATTGAGGGGTCAGACACTTCGCGTTTAGGTGAAATAAAAAAAAATAAATAATCATGTAACTATTCAGTTACAATAAATGCCTTTTCAAGAGAGCACCTTCACTGTCATGTATATCTACTAAAAGTGGTGAGTCTCCACCGATTGCATGGGTTGCACATGAAAGACATGGGTCATATGCCCTTATAATCATTTCAAGCTGGTTTTTAATGCCTTCTGAGACTTCTTCACCTTTAATTAGAGCTTTAGCTGTTTCTCTCACTCCAATATCCATAGAGAGGTTGTTTTGACCAGTTGCAACTACTAGGTTTGCACGTGTTATTATTCCGGCAGCATCTGTTTCGTAATCGTGAATAAGAGATCCCCTTGGGGCTTCTATTATTCCTACACCTCTTTTAGTTTCACTGGACTGTCTTGCTTCATCCCTTGTCATTAACGGTTCACTGAGGAACTGTCTTATCTCTGTACTTACTATATCATCATCCTCTAAAAGCTGCATGGATCTTTCTGCAGCGTACATTAACTCAATAAGACGAGCATAATGGTACAGAAGAGTGTTTTGAGCAATTCCAAACTTATCTTTGAACTCACCGTACAGTGCACCAGCTTTTTCTGTTGGAACATTGTCAGCTATATTTAACCTTGCAAGAGGCCCAACTCTGTAGTTACCATCAGGGAATCCTGTTTGTTTAAGGTATGGGAATTTAAGATAAGACCACGGCTGTACCTTCTCTTCTATGTAGTCCAGATAATCAGAAGACTGGAACTCATGAACAGAATTTCCTGCTTTATCAATTATTTTCATAGGACCATCATAAACTTCAAGATTTCCATTATTGGTTAAACCACCGAAATAAGTTTCAGCTGGACCTAATAATTCGATTGCCTCAGCATACTGTTCAAATAAAGGTTTTGCTACTCCAACACCTTTTTCTATAAGTTCAATAGCATTTTTTGTAGCTTCTAAAAGTTTAGCCCTTTCTTCAGCACTCATTGCCTTTGTCTGTCCACCTGCAACAGCAGTGACTGGGTGTATCGCTTTTCCTCCCACCACTTCTGTTATATCCTGACCGACCTTCCTGGTTTTTATTGCCATTTTTGCAAGTTCAGGGTCTTTTTTAATGATTCCAATTACATTTCGCTGCGTAGGATCAGAATCCGGCCCTAATACAAGGTCTGGTGCACCCAGGAAATAAAAATGTAATGCATGTGAGTGAATATATTGACCAAGAAGCATGAGCTCTCTCAGTTTTTTAGCGGCTTCTGGAGGTTGCAAACCAAAAACAGTATCAGTAGCTTTAGCAGCTGCTAAATGGTGGGCAGTTTGACATATTCCACATATACGTGGAGTTATCCTTGGAGCTTCCTCAACTGCTGCCCCTTCCAGGAATTTTTCAAATCCTCTTATCTCCATTACATGAAAGTGAGCATCTGAAACGTTTCCAGAATCATCCAACTGAACTGTGATTTTTGCATGTCCTTCAATTCTTGTTACTGGATTTATTTCTATCTGTTTCATATTATCACGCTTCTATTATTTCTTGACCAGCTGAGGGATCAATGAAACCTGTTTATCCTCCATAATTGTACTTCCAATTACGAATCCATATATTACGTGCCCAATATCTCTTATTTGTTTCTCAACATCCTTTTCTGGCATCTTAGAAAGGTGAGCTATCCTTTTTATTACACCATTGTATACATCATGGCTTGGTTCCCTTAAAACATCGAGAGAAGGACCGCCACAACCATGGCAAGGGATACCTGCTGCTGTACATAGTGCGCCACACCTTCCAAGTGTAACAGAACCTAAACAGACATAACCCTGGCTTAAGAAACATTTTTGAGGATCAGGATCTCCCTCAATTCTCCTGTTAAGTTTGTCAAATTCCACGTGATCCATCCATCTTGAACAGTCAGCACATACGCTCTTTTTAGGAACATCTGGAGCTTCTCCTTTAATTAAAGGCATTAATATATCCCAAACAAGAAGTTCTTTAGGAGGACATCCCGGTAAAAAGTAATCTACTTCTGTGAAATCACCTGCAGGGTGAACAATTGGTAAGAGTTCTGGAACTACTTCTGAAGGCACATCAGCTGCTTCAGTACTTGGATTGTCAGAATAAATCCTTGCTGTTACATCTTCCGGACGGTAAAGATCTGCCATTCCAGTTATACCTCCGTAACATGCACATGTTCCGTATGCTATTAATGTTTTAGACTTTCTACGTAATTCTTCAAGCCTTTCTTTGTTTTCTTTATTTCGTACGGAACCAGAAACTATTGCAATATCAATATCATCTGGTACTTCTTTTACATCCATTAAAACTGGTGCATAAACAATATCTGCTTCTTTGAGTAATTCCATTATTCCTTCGTGTAAATCAAGAATCGAAATTTCACATCCAGAACAGCCGGCAAGCCATTCAAGTGCAATTTTTACCATTATTTACCACCCCATCCTATAGTTAGGGTTTTAAGACAAGCATTTGGTCCTACATGGTCTATATCAAGTTTTCCCTTGATACTCATAACTTCTTCCACAGCTCCAACCATGTATCCATACAAAAGATAACATAATGGTCCTTT